>DATABT010000364.1:0-13829 GCA_036259455.1 Longimicrobium sp.
TTTGGGAACGGACGAACACGGATCGGGGGCAGCCCCGCCGGACAACGACGACCGCCCACCGATGGAACTCCGATGAAGAAGCGCTCCTTTGCTCCGAAGCCCGCGCCCATGGACGCGGACGCCTACGCCGGCTTTCTGAAGCTGTGGCTCACCCCCTCGTCCAGGCTCCCGCGGCTGGACGACGAAATCCGCGCCTACCTGCGCCACGTGAGCGACCGGGAGCCGCTCGGCTCCGAATCCCGCCGCGCGCTGGGCCAGCCCACGCACAGGGCGGCTTGACGCCCCCCTATCCGGCTTCTCGCGCCCCCGCACCGCTCCGACGGTGCAGGGGCGCAGTGCATTAAACTCGCCCGGCTTCGCGGGAAAAATGACGCTTGATTACCGGTGAAGTTCAGCGATGTAGGTTCCCATCGTGTGCTGTGTGATCGCTACGTAGCGCCAACCCACACGTAGATACTCACGACGTACATGCTCGAGGACGTGCGCTGGAATGATGCGATCTGCTTTCAGCAGTATACTCTCCCGTCCAGAGGGATTCTGACCTTGACGCAGTGTGCTATCGATGGCGCTCTGGAGTTGATTCGCTAAGTCGGATTCACCAGGCGTAAGGGTTCCGGCAGGCACCGGACCTACCGGGTCTCTAACATTTCGATGTTCTTCTCGGAGTACCAAGGGTTCTACCTTCAAGTCCATCTCACCCGGACGGAGCACCTGAATGATTTCATCAACTACATGTACGATACCGCGGTCAGTAGAGGCCGCCAACCGGCCCGATAAGATCGGGCTGAACTGAGCGACTTCAGCACGCGTTACGTTGTGCCATACCGGTAAAATCCGCTTCTGCCCGTCTGCGCTTTCAAGCGAAACTAGCGCACCAAGCTCCGCTTGGGGCCAATGCTTTGAAAAGAAGGCGGGACTAAGGATCACGACACCAAAGCGAGTAGAACGCAAACCTCTATCAATTTCTGCGAGAAGGCTGTCACCCAACCGGAGAGTGAATTGGTCATACCAGACGGAGACTCCGCGACTGACTAACTCGTCTGCAATCGGCCGCGCCACATCCGCCTTGTCTTCACTCGCGTGAGAAATGAAAACATCATAACTACATTCAACGACTGGATTCGAGGTTTTTTTCGACGCAACGGAAAACCGGAGCAGTTCTCGGGACTCTGCAGCGATCCGATCGAGTTCTATCCCGGCAGCGGCAATCTGCTCGGGCAACCAATCAGCAGGATCGCTCCAATACTCTGCTTTCTCCCGGAGCCGCATACCAAGCTCAGGATCAACTTTGGTGATGGCCAGAGCGGCTTCGCACCATAACTCGACCAACTGCCGATTCGGCGTTGGGTGCGGAATTTCACGCTCTCGGAGCTTCGCAAGATGGCGTCGTGTTTCGTCTACCGCCTTCCATACACTGCGAATAGGCTGCAGCGGCCGGCGCGAGGGTGGCAACTTCGACGCGGTCCCCACAAAGCGTCGGATCTCCGGGAGCGCCTGGTCAATTTCGTGGATCATTGATTCAAGCAAAGTCGCGACGCATCAGGACGATACGCCTCATCACGCATCCGGTATCGGTTCGGCGGAGCGGTTCCCCCGACGCCATCTCGGGAGTTCACCCTCCTCCCACGTCCGCTTGCGCAGCGGATCGGATCAGCCCGGCTCCTGGCCCGGCCGGGAGGTGGACCCGGGCCGGCACGCCCATCGCCGTGCAGCCGGCGGGGACGTCGCGCACGGCCACGGCGCCGGCCGCGAGCATCGCCCCCGCGCCGATGCGCAGGCCCGGCGACACCACGCTGCCGATCCCCAGCATCGCGCCGCGCCCCACGTGCACGCTCCCGGCGACCTGCACCCCCGGCGCCACGTGGACGAAGTCCTCCAGCACCACGTCGTGCCCCACCGTCACGTTGCCGCTCACGATGGCGTGCGCGCCGACCCGCGCGTCCGCGCCGACGATGGCCCCGGGGCACACCACCGCCCCCGCGCCGATCCCGGCCGTCGGGTTCACGTACGCGCCGTGATACACCACGGCCGTCCAGCGCAACGAGGGCAGCCGCTCCACCACGGCCATCCGCGCCGCGTTGTCACCCAGGCCCAGCACCGCCGCGCTCTCCGGGTGCTCCACCGCCGAGGCCATGGGCCCCAGCACCGGCACGCCCTGCACGGTGGTGCCCCAGAGCGCCGGATCGTCATCCAGCACGCCCGTCACCTGCGCGCCGCACGCCAGCAGCACCGCCACCACCGACTTTCCGTGTCCGCCCGCGCCCAGCACCAGGAACGGTCGGCTGCAATCCGTCAGCATCGCGCGTGTGTCTCATTTCGACGTTCCAGCCGGCCGCGGACGCTCCCGCGATCTCCTTACGCCTCCGGCCGCAGCGGCTCCGTGGGCGGCAGGGGCTCTTCGCGGCCGTCGCGGATGATGATGGCGTGGCCGCGCATGGCACGGCGGATGGATTCCTCGCCCTCGGGCACGCCGGGGCTGCGCAGCGGCAGCACCACGGTGAACGTCGACCCCACGCCCGGCGCCGACTCCGCGCGGATCGATCCGCCCAGCAGCCCCAGCAGCTTGCGGACGATGCTGAGCCCCAGCCCCGTGCCGCCGAACTCGCGCGTGGACGACTGGTCCACCTGGCGAAAGTCCTCGAAGATCCCCGGCAGCGCCTCGGGCGCGATTCCGATCCCGGTATCCGCCACCCGCAGCTCCACCGCCTCCAGCTCCGGCAGCGCCCGCGCCGACACCGACACGCGGCCCTCGCGCGTGAACTTGACCGCGTTGGAAAGCAGGTTCAGCACGATCTGCTTGACCCGCGTGCGGTCGGTGATGAGCGCGGGGAGCTCCGCGGGCACGTCCACCTCCAGCGCGAGCCCCTTGGCGCGCCCCAGCGGCTCCACGGAATCCACCACGCTGGCCACCAGCGCCGCCAGCGACACCGGCTCCAGGTGCACCGGCATGCGCCCCGCCTCGATGCGCGCCAGGTCCAGGATGTCGTTCACCAGCTCCAGCAGGTGCTCGCTGGACGACTGCATGCGCCCCAGCGCCTCTTCCTGCCGGTCCGTCAGCTCGCCGTAGATGCGCTCGCGCAGCAGCGCCGTGTAGCCCAGCAGCGCGTTGATGGGCGTGCGCAGCTCGTGGCTCATGCTGGCCAGGAACTCGCTCTTGTGCCGGTACGCACGCTCCAGCTCCTGCCCCTGCCAGGCCAGCTGCCGGTTCTGCTCCTGCAGCTCCGCCGTGGCGTCGCGGATCGACGCCTCCAGCCCCTGGTTCACCCGCGCCAGCTCCGCGGCCAGGCGCGCGTTCTCCACCTCCTGCGTCTGGTCGTGCAGAATGGAGACGATGGCCAGGGTGGCCCCGTCCGCGTCGCGGATCACACCGCTGGTGAGCTCCGCCGGCAGCTCCGCGCCCGTCGCCGGGTCGCGCAGGGGAATGCGCGCCACCCGCTCCGGCTCGCCGGCGGCCGCGAACTCCTCCAGCGCGGCGAAAAAGCGGTCCGCGTTCCCCGCGGCAATGGCGGCGCCCGCGTCGTCCGCCTCGGCGCGGAACAGGCGCTGCGCCTCGCGGTTCATCAGCACCACCGCGCCGTTCTCGTCCGTCACCACGATGGGTGCGCCCACGTGCGCCAGCACCAGGTTCAGCTGGTCGCGCTCCGACCGCGCCCGCGCCTCCGCCAGCTCGCCGCGCCGCACCTGGTGCCCCAGCTGGTGCGAGGTGCGGCGCAGGTCCGTCACGTCGCGCAGCAGCGACACGGTGGCGCCCTCCGGCAGCGCCACGCCCGGCGGCAGCGGCGCGGGAACGGCCTCGAAGAGCAGCTCCGCGCCCGTGTCCGGCTCCACCAGCGTCAGCTCCCGTGCGTCCGTCTCCGAGGGGCGCGGCCGGGCCAGAAAGGAGGTGAAGAGATACTGGTTGACCTCCACCCGGTGCCGCCGCTCGTCCCCGTCCTCCGGCGAACACGCGAAAAGGGAGCGGGCGCGCAGGTTCTCCAGCAGGATGCGGTTGCGGCGGTCCGTCACCAGCACGGGATCGGCCAGCGCGTCGCAGATGCCGGCGTACAGCTCGCGCCGCCGCTCGGCCGCGCCCAGCGCCTCACATGCCGCGTGCGCCTCCCACCTGGCAAAGAGCCCCGGCTGCAGGTTCCGCAGCCGCGCGAACGCCTCCTCCTGCGCCGCCACGCTCCCCCGTCCCTCGTCCACCAGCAGCGCGCCGAACACGCCCGCGGGGCCGTCCAGCGGAACCACGCACGCCGGCAGCTCTCCCCCGTCCGGCAGGGGGAGGACGTAGCGGAATCGTTCGATGGAGGAGGCCAGCGCGCGCCCGGCGGGGTCCTCCGGGTCCGCCAGGTCGATGCAGAGCGGCGCGGCGGAGGGGCGAAAGCCGGCGAGCTCGCGCAGCTCCGGGCGCCTGGTGCGGAAGAGGGCGGTGAGGAGCTGGATGCCGGCCGGCGCGAGGACGGCGGCCGCCTCGCGCACGGCGTCCGCCAGCGCGGGCGCAAGGAGCAGGCGCGCGAGAACCTCCCCGTCGTCCGTCGACGGCGGGGAGAACGGGGGGTCGGGGCCGATGTGGATCACCCGAGGGCCGAGAGCAGCGCCACGGCGGCGATGGCCACGCCGATGGCGGACTTGGCCGCGACCGCCACCATCCGCCCCACGAAGGCGCCCCACCCCACGCGCAGCGCCGAGCGCAGTTCCGGGTTGCGCGTGAGCTCCAGCGCCGCCGCGCCCGCGAAGGCGCCGATGAACGCGCCGATCACGCTGCCGATGAGAAAGACCGGCACGCCCACGATGGCGCCCACGATGCCGCCGATGATGGCGCCCCACGCCGCGCGCCGGCTGCCGCCGTACTTGCGCGCGTAGCGGCCGCCCAGCGCGAACTCGATCACCTCGCCCACGGCGGCCAGCACCAGCACGAAGGTGATGGTCGCCCAGCCGACCGTCTGAAAGCCCGTGGCAAAGCCGTAGCCCGCCACGCCGAGCACCTGCAGCCAGGTGCCGGGAAGGCCGAACGGGATCAGGAGGAGCCCCGCGACTTGCGAAAGCGCCAGGAACGCGTACGCCATCCGCCGTCTTTAGAAGTAGTCCTGCGACAGCCCCGCCATGGCGGGCGGCGCGGACTGCTGCGCCCCGCGGCCCGAGCCGCCCGTGTCCGAAAGCATGTTCATCTTCAGGTCAAAGTCGCTCGGGTTGGTCGCCGCGGCCTTGGCGACGGCATAGTCCACCTGGCCGCTCATCACCAGGTCCATCAGGCACTGGTCAAAGGTCTGCATCCCGTACGTCGTGCGCCCCTCCGCGATGTGCTCGGGGATCTCCGCCGTGCGCTCCGCGTCGGCGATGCAGTCGCGGATCGTTCCGCTCACCACCATCACCTCCGCCGCCAGCACGCGCCCCTTGCCATCCTTTTTCGGCAGCAGGCGCTGCGAGATGACGGCCTGCAGCTGCTCCGCCAGGCGCAGGCGCACCACCTTCTGCTCCTCCGGCGGAAAGGTGGCGACGAGACGGGAGATGGTGGACGCCGCGTCGCGCGTGTGCACCGTGCTGATCACCAGGTGGCCGGTTTCCGCCGACTTGAGCGCGATGTCGATGGACTCCGTGTCGCGCATCTCGCCGATCAGGATCACGTCCGGGTCCTGCCGCAGCGCCGCGCGAAGGCCCACGCGGAAGTCGTCGGTGTCGATTCCCACCTCGCGCTGGGTGATGGAGCAGTTCACGTCGCGGTGCAGGAACTCGATGGGGTTTTCCAGCGTGACCACGTGGCGGCGCATGTTCTGGTTCATGAACCCGATCATCGCCGCCTGCGTGCTGCTCTTGCCGCTGCCGGTGACGCCGGTGACCAGGACCATTCCCCGCTCCAGCGCGGCCACGTCCTGCACCACCGGCGGCAGCCCCAGCTGCTCCAGGGTGGGGATCTCGAACGGGATCACGCGCATCACGATCATGAAGCTGCCGCGCTGGCGCAGGATGTTCACGCGGAAGCGGCCCACGCCCGGAAGGCCCCAGGAGCAGTCGTAGTCCTGGATCTCGTCCACCCGCAGCCGGTCGCGCTCGTGGGGGATGAGCTTGAGCGCGATGGCGCGCGTCTGCTCCGGCGTGAGCCGCTGCTTGGTGAGGGGAACCAGCTGGCCGTTGATGCGGGCGCGGAACACGTCGCCCGCCTTGATGTGAAGGTCGCTGGCGCCGCGCTGCACGGCGGCCTGAATGATGTTTTCCACCTAGTATCCCGCCTGCTTGTCGACGGTGTTCAGCAGGGGCCGGCCCGCCGCGTACCGCCGTATGTTTTCCGTGATGAGGTCGGTCTGGCGGCGCCAGAACCGGTGCGAGGCGCCCGAAACATGGGGCAGCACCAGCACGTTGGGAAGTCCCCACAGGGTCGAATCGTCCGGCAGCGGCTCCCTTGCGAACACGTCCAGCCCCGCGCCGCGCAAGCTTTTACACTCCAGCGCCCGGATCAGCGCCGCTTCGTCCACCACGCCGCCGCGCGCCACGTTCACCAGCACCGCGCGGTCCGGCAGCAGGGCCAGCTCGCGCGCGCCGATCATCGCCCGCGTCTGGTCCGTCTGCGGCACGGCGAGCACCAGGTAGTCGCAGCGGGGGAGCATGCGGTGCAGCGCGTCCGGCCCGCTCAGCACCTCCACGCCCTCCGGCCCCTCCGTCCCCCGCCGCCGCGCGGCGACCACCTTCATCCCCAGCGCCACCCCGCGCCGCGCCACCGCCCGCCCGATCCCGCCAAGGCCGACGATGCCCAGCGTGGATTCCGAAAGCTCGCGGACGGGCGTGCGCGGATCGTCGAAGGGCGCCTTGTCCCACCGCCGCTCCGCCTGCGCCCGCACCGCGAAGTCGATCCCCCGCGCGAAGTGCAGGATCATGGCGAGCACCGTGTCCGCCATGGGCTCGGCGTAGATGCCCGCGGAGTTGGTGAGGATGACGTCCGACGCGCGCATCGCCTCGTGCAGCGACCCGCCCACGCCGGCCGACGCCGAGTGCGCCCACCGCAGCCGACCCTCCGGCGGCGCGGTCGCGGCCGCGAACAGCGGCGCCGGCACCCCGAAGCCCACGTAGACCTCCGCCCCGCGCACCGCCTCCACCGCCGCCCGCGCGCCGGGCGAGTCCGGCGCCCCGTCTCCGCGCCCGTCCACGGGCTCCTCGACCACCGCCAGCTCCCACCCGTCCGGCAGCGCCGCGCGGATCTCCCCCACCGCCCAGTCGGGAATGCTGTACAGCGGCCGCGCCTCGTGAAGGTTCAGCACCAGCCGCCGCATCGGGTTCGTGCGCTTGGGGTTGGGGGATGGTGGGGAGCGCGGGAATATACCCTATTCACGCCCTGCGCGCGAAGGTGCCGGCCTGGAGCTGGAGCGGCTGAAGCCGCGGCTACAAGAGCGGAAAGCCCGCAAACCCCGCGGGGCTTCCACTGCACGGCGGCGGGCACCCGTGCACGAGAGCGGCGCTCTGCGAGAGTTGTCCGCGCAGGCGGACATCACATTGGCTTGCCACGATCGCAAGGCTCATCGCGGATTTCGTTGCAACGGACCATGGCCCGCACGCCCGCGCATTGTCATTCCGAGCGAGGCGCCCACGGGATCTGCGCCTTTTCAGGATCTTCAGCGCAGGGCTCTGCTCACCCAGGCTTGTGGCTCGCGTCCCGCTCGCGGACTCGCCCGGTCCGTACGCCGCACGTGGGCGCATGCGGGGCGAAAAACCCGCGGGGACGGGATCCAGCACGCAGGCCGGCCACCAGTACCGGAGAATGGATTTCTCAGTCGGCGCCACAGAGGTTCTGCACGGACACTGATCGCGCGGGCGCCTCCTTCGAAATGACAGCGGCGCGCCTGGCGTGCAACTGAATCGACGATGAACCGATTTCAATCACCCGGGTTGGCATCCCGGCAGAAACCCGCCTGCGATCCGTTTGCCATTGGCAAAATGCGGAGGGCGCGGAACCGCGCGTCCGCGCCCCCCACGTCCTCATCGTGAAACCCGCCGTCGCCTACAGACCCAGCACGTCGCGCATCGTGTAGACGCCGGGCCGCTTTCCCGCGATCCAGCGCGCGGCGCGCAGGGCGCCTTGGGCGAAGAGCGCGCGGTCCTGCGCGACGTGGCCCAGCGACACGCGCTCGCGCTCGCCGATCAGCATCACCTGGTGCTCGCCGACGATGTCGCCGCCGCGCAGGGCGTGGAATGCCACCTCGCCACGCGGGCGCTCGCCGGGGCGGCCGCTGCGGCCGTCGATGCGCACGTCCGCCAGCTTCACCCGGCGGCCGCGCGCGACGGCCTCGCCCAACGCCAGGGCCGTCCCGCTGGGTGCGTCGGCCTTGCGGCGGTGATGCGCCTCTACGATCTCCACGTCGTAGTCGTGACCCAGCACGGCGGCGGCCTGCTCCGCCAGCGCGAGAAGGAGATTGACGCCCACGCTGAAATTGGCGGCCTGCAGCACCGCGGACCGCGCCGCCTGCGCGCGAAGCAGCTCCGCCTCGCCCGGCGTGAGGCCGGTGGTGCCGACGACGATGGCCTTTTCCGCCAGCGCATCGCCGTGCATCTCCAGGAGCCGCCGCAGCAGCTCCGGCGCGGAGAAGTCGATGACGACGTCTGCGTCGCGCATCCAGGCGCCCGCCGTCTCCGGCGTCTCCACGATGGCGCAGCCGATGTCGCAGCCGCGCTCCGGCATCCGCCCGATCCCGCCGACGAGCGTCATCTCCTCGTCTTCCGCCATCAGCGCGGCGAGGGTGGTGCCCATGCGGCCGGTCGCGCCGCTCAGCACCACCCGCACGGGCCGGATCGCATCCCGATCGTTGTCCGCCACCGTCAGCCGCTCCCGAGAAGCCCCAGCACGCGCATCTCCCTTTCCAGTTCCTCCTTCACCGCGTCCGACGCGGGCACCAGCGGAAGCCGCGGCTCGCCCACGCGAAAGCCGAGCATGGCCACGGCGGCCTTGACGGGGATGGGGTTGGACTCGCGGAAGATGGCCGCGATCAGCGGCAGATAGCGCAGCTGCAGCTCGCAGGCTCCGCGCGCGTCGCCTTCCAGGAAGGCGTGCGCCATCCGCGAGGTGTCGCGCGGCGCCACGTTGGCCAGCACGGAGATCACGCCCTTGCCGCCGAGCGACATCAGCGGCACCACCTGGTCGTCGTTGCCGCTGTAGAGCGCCACGCGATCGCCCACGCGCCGCGCGATCTCCGCCACCTGCGAGATGTCGCCGCTGGCCTCCTTGATGCCGACGATCCGCTCGTCTTCCGCCAGCGTGGAGACGATGCCCGGCGTCAGGTTGCACGCCGTCCGGCCCGGGACGTTGTAGGCGATCGTCGGAAGATTGCCGCCCGCGTCCATCACCGCGCCAAAGTGGGCGACGATGCCGCGCGCGGGCGGCTTGTTGTACGGCGGCGGCGCGATCAGCAGCGCGTCCGCGCCCGCCTGCCGCGCGTTCGCCGCCAGCCGCGAGACGACGGCCGTGTCGCTGCCGCCGCATCCCGCGATGACCGGGACCCGCCGCTCGCCGCCGCGCACCACCTCGGCGACCACCTCCACCGCGCGGCGCTGCTCATCCACCGATAGGGTCGTGGCCTCGCCGGTGCTGCCGTTCACCACCAGCGCGTCCGTCCCCTCGCGCAGGTGAAAGGCAACCAGCTCGCGCAGCACCCCCTCGTCCACCCCGCCGTCCGCGCCGAAGGGCGTGACCAGCGCCACGCCCGAGCCGGTGAACAGCGGCCCGCCACCAGGTTGCGTCATCGTCCGGCCGTCAAATGTTGTTCAGGTCCATCACGTCGCCCGGCATCACGTCGCCCTCGGCGTCGTCGGGGTCCAGGTCGCGCTCCGTGGAATCGCGAAAGTCGTCGGCGGCCTCGTCGCCCGCGTTGTCGTAGAACGAGCGGAACACGGTGCCGCCGCACTTTTCGCAGCGCATTCCGGGCTCCGGCTGCTCGTCTTCGAAGAAGTAGTCCTTGCCGCAGTTTTCGCAGACCAGCGTGAGCACTTCCGTGCTCGGCGCGCGGCCGCGGGGCGGGTCGCCGGCGGGGTTGGCGCGCGGCTGGTCGGTGGCGCCGGCGTACTGGGCCGGGCCCGCGTCGGTCCCGGAATCGTAGCGTCCCTGCGGGTTGGTGGGCGTAGCGTCAGACATCGTGTCTCCTCGTGATGATTCGGGTCCGCGGCGAGGGTGCACAACGTGTACCGGGGGACTGCCGGGGGGACAGGTTACAGGAAACAGGGTACGGGGGACAGGGGGAACGGCTTACGATCTACTCGTCGTGTGAAGCCTCGAAAGCTTCGAGCAGATAGTCACGAAGACGTGCCTCCGGCAATCGGCTCAACTGGAGGGCGATGCTCTTGAACTGCTCCTTGAGCGGCGCACGCTCGTCCCGCTCCAGGTCATCATCGACGTCCAAGCGCCAGCGCGAGAGCGATTCTTCAGACCCGGACAAAGCGGAGTAGTCCAGCGAATGGAAGACGAGCGTCGCCCCGAGCGCATGTGGATCGTCGACGTAAGAGGAGATCTCCACCTCCACCATGAACGGGGTGTCATTGTGCCATAGGAGGTTGCAGCCGAGCGCAATGCCGTATCCTTCGTTCCCGGCGGCGGGGGTTGCGGCAACGGGAACCTGCACCCTGGGCGGCTGCTGCGGCACGACCCGTGGCGCGGGCTCCTTCACGGCGGGCCGGGCCGGCAATCCGACCGCGGCGGAGGGTGCCGGTTCCACCGGGGGTGGCCACGAAGGTTCCGGAACGCGAGCGGGTGGAGCGGTCGCGGTCGCGTCATTGGCCTGCCCGCCCGGCAGCGACTCCGCGCGGTGGCGAAGCGCCCGCAGCAGGTGCTCATAACCGCGCGGCTCGTACAGGTTGACCCAGTGCCATTCAGAGAGACGGCCCGGAACCCCGCATTCTTCCAGGCGCACGGGGATGATGAAGATGGTGTCCTCCGGCTGCTCGCTCGCCACGTCGAGCGCGTAGCCGATCTCCTTCTGCACAAAGCCCTGCTTCGTCACCGCGGTGTTCGAAAGGCACACGACCACCACGTGCGACTCGGCAACGGCCCTGGGAATCACCCGCTTCCAGTTCTGGCCCGGGAGCAGGTCCTCTTCATCCAGCCAGGGTTCGAATCCTTCCGCCTTCAGACGCTGGTACAGCTCGCGCGCGGCGGGCTTGTCCGATGAAGCGTGACAGATAAACACCTTCAGTTTCGACATTCATTCAGCGTCCGCGTTGGCTCGTTCTCCGTCGCTTGCTTCCTGCTCCGGGCAGGCGTCCCGCACGCGTATACCGCGTCACCCGTCCGTCACGCGCACCTGAAACGAGCCGCCTTCCGGGATGGCTGCCATCTGCCGCGCCAGTACTGCGTGGAAGCGGATGAGTTCCTCGGCCGGCACGGCGCGCAGCGACACGCCCTCGCTCGCCTGCTGCGTGCAGAACGGCGGATACGCGTGCAGCAGCATTCCCGGCTGCAGCTCCCCTGCATCGTTCAGATGCTGGATCAGCGGATGCGCGCCCAGGAAACCGGTGGGATCGGCGCAGGCACGCTCCAGGAATTCGAACAGCGGCATCCCCAGCGGCTCCACCTCGCCCGTCTCCGCCGCCAGTCGCGCCACCGTGCCCTGGCGCAGCAAGAACTGGTCGCCCACGCAGTCCTGGCCGAAGGGCACGTCATCCGGAGTGATCGCGGGATACAGGTTCGCGAGCGCCAGGGGCCCGCGCCAACTTGCGCGAAGCGAGTGCCACGCCGGCTCGTGCACCGCCCCCCGCACGTGCAACGCGCCGCCATACAGCACGAAGCCGTTGACCGCCGAAAGCACGCCCAGCAGCTCGCTCGGAAGCTCCGCGAGCAGTTCCAGATCGTCAGCCGGCGGCCCCAGCCAGGAGATTCCCGTCAGTTCCATGATTCGCCGTCACGAGCGGTAGGTCAGGGTCCGGAGGTTCCACTGGTGGAAGTTCCACCGGTGGAACCTCGACGTGGCCCCGGTTCCGTCAGGCTTCCGCTTCGTTCTTTGCCACGCGCGACCCTGTCCTGCCCGGTGCCGCGTTTGACCTTCGAGCTTCAGTCTCTCATGCCCCGGCGTGATCATCGTCCTGCCGAAAGTCCGACCTCTCTTGACCAACGGAATACACGGGGAACGCGTGCTGCGACAGCGCCGATCCGCAAATTCCCGAAGTGTGGTACAAACGCCGAATCAACGCAGGTCTTCGGCGGAAAAGAGCAGCACAGTACCCGCCTCCGCTTCGCGCTGGACCTCCTCGTCGGCCTCACCACGGGCCGTGAAGAGAGCAAGATGCACCTTCGTGATGCGCGGCACCTCCGCCGCGACCGCGTGCGCGCGGGTCCGCACTGTGGCCAGGTCACTGGCGGTCGCGCGGCCCCACTTGCACTCGCCCGCCAAGAGCTCGCCCGCGGCACCCGTCGCGATCACGTCCACCTGGTTCCGTGACGTCGAATCCCACCACTCACCCACCCGCAGCGGCCGGAACGGAAGACGGTCCGTGTGCCGTACGAAGTCACGGCAGATCCCCTCGAAGATCGAACCCATATGGTCGTCCAGGTCCGTGACGACCACATCGTCCCACAGGCGCTCGGGCGGTGCGAGCCCCAGGCTCCCTGCGTTGACCAGGCGCGCGATGGTGCGGTGCCAGAACGCCACGTACGGATCAACGATGCGGTAGACCACCCGCCTGGAACGTTGCGGCGTGCTTTCCGTCGCCGGCACCACGCGGGCAATGACCTGCATTTCCTCCAGCCACTGCAGCGGCCGCAGCAGCGAGCCGCCCGACCGTCCCACGCGCTTCGTGATCCCGCTCCAGGTATGCTCGCCCGCCGCGATCGCCTCGATGATCGAGTAGTGCACGTGCGCATCGGCCGTGAACGCGTCGAGCATGTGCTGTGCTTCGTCCACGAGCCGGCCGGTGGGAGTCAACAGCGCCTCGCCCGCGTTTTCTGCAAGCGAGCGGTCGGGATCCAGCAGCGTGAGATGACCCGGCAGATGGCCGAACAGTCCGTATGCGAGCATCTGCTCGCGGACATTGTAGTGGGGCATGAAGCGCGCCGCATCCGGAAAAGAAAACGGCTTGACCATCAGCTTGGCCGTCCGCCGTCCGTACAACGGCTGGTCCATCGCCTCCAGCCGGTTCATCGCGCTGATATAAGAGCCGCTAAGAACCAGCTTCATGCGCGAATCCAACGCGCGCTACTGCTGATCCTTGTTGCCACGCGCGCTCCGCCCTGCCCTGTGCCGGCGCGGCTGACATCGCGCTTCATGGTCCTGACGTGCTCCACGCGGCGAAAGCGGAGGGCGCTCCAGTCTTCGTCGATGGCCACCATGCGCGCGCCCTCCAAGCCCGCCGCGCCCATCGACGCCCAGCCGCTGTCACGGTTGAACTCGCGTTTGTAGCGCCTGGACGAGCCCCTGGGATACGCGAACCACACCACCGCGTCGCCCTGCGCCCTGGGCAGAACCGCGTCCACCTCCGCCTGCAGTTGCGCATTCGTGATGGCGAACGCCAGCGCGAACTCCACGTGCTCCAGCGCCGACACCTCGCGGTGCACCATCACCCCCTCGAGCGCATCCATCTCCCGGGTCCAGGCTCTCCGGCGCGTTGACCACGACGATCGCCTTCTGCCCCTCGAGGTTCAGCTTGTTGAACAGCGGCGTCATGATTCGAATTGCGACGAGAGGGCGCATCGTTCGTTCATGGACGGAATAAGCCTCCCCCCGCTGTGCGACAACGCGCGTCCATGCGCAAAGAGCCACCCGCGCGATGAGAATCAACTCCGTTTACTCCGTTGACTCCGTTGACTTCGTGTGAGGCCCATTCTCTGCTCTCGCGCACGGCGTGGAGTTGCCTCATAGGCAGAAGCGGGGGGGGGGGGGGGG
>DATABT010000365.1:0-3408 GCA_036259455.1 Longimicrobium sp.
TTCCTCGCGGAGAGGGGAGAACCCGGTCGCGCCACATTCACCACTTGCCACGATCTCTCCCGCACCCCACCTCCCCCAGACGTGGGGGAGGTCGCGAGCGCGTCGAGCGGGAGCGGGCGCGTCCGGACCCGCCACTGCAGAATTACCGCGCCCGCTGCCGCCGCATCATCTCGCGGCGGCGGCTGCCGCGCTCGGCCGCTTCGGCGGGCACCGTCTCCCGCGGCGCCGCGCCGACAGGCGGCGCTGTCCGGGCGCAGGCGTCGAGGTGGGCGGCGAGGGCGGCGATGGTGGGGAACTGGAACAGCTCCACCACCGTCATCTCCCGGCCCAGCTCCGCCGACAGGCGCTCCTGCATCCGCGCCACGAGCATGGAGTGCCCGCCGATCTCGAAGAAGTTGTCGTCCAGCCCCACGCCCTCCATCCCCAGCACCTCCTCCCACACCCGCGCGATGCGGCGCTCCACCCCGCTCCGCGGGCGGGCGGCGGCGCGGGGCTCGGTGGCGGGCGTGGGGAGCGCCCTGCGATCCACCTTGCCGTGCGACGTCATCGGCAGCGCCTCCATCGGCACGAAGACCGCGGGAACCATGTAGTCCGGCAAGCGCCCGCGCAGGTGCTCACGCAGTTCCGCCGCGGACGGGATCGCGACGCCCTCCCCCGCGGCCAGGTACGCCACCAGCCGTCCCCCGCCCTCGCGGCGAAGGACGACGGCCGCCTGCGCCAGCGCCGGGTGCGCCAGCAGCGCCGCCTCGATCTCGCCCACCTCGATACGGTGGCCGCGCAGCTTTACCTGCTCGTCCGTACGCCCCAGGAACTCCAGCTCGCCGCCGCGCAGCCAGCGCACGCGGTCTCCCGACGCGTACATGCGCGCGCCCGGCGGCCCGAACGGGCATGGGACGAAGCGCTCCGCCGTGAGGGCGGGACGCCGCAGGTACCCCCGCGCCAGCCCCACGCCGGCCAGGTACAGTTCGCCCGGCACGCCGATGGGCACCGGCTGCAGCCGCGCGTCCAGCACCCAGGCTCGGTGGTTGGGCACGGGGCGGCCGATGGACGGCAGCCCCGCGCCGCTGGACGCCACGTCCGCGGTCGTGCTGCCGACGGAGTTCTCCGTGGGGCCGTAGATGTTGATGAGCCGCAGCCACTCCGGCGGACGCACCCGCAGCGCCTCGCCGCCCGTGGCCATCAGCCGCAGGGCGCGGGGGCGCGGCGCGCCGTGGTGCAGCGCGTCCAGCATCGCTTCCACCGCGGGCGTGGGAGCCAGCCAGACGGTGATCTGCTCGCGGTCCGCCCAGCGCAGCAGCCCGGCGGGGTCGCGGCGCAGCGCGTCCGGCACCACGTGCAGCGAAGCGCCGCGAGACAGGGGCGCCCAGACCTCCAGGGCGGACGGATCGAACGTGGGAGAGAAGAAGAGGATGCAGCGGTCGCCGGGGCCGATTGCCTCGTCCGCCAGGTACCAGTCCAGCAGGTTCGCCAGCCCGCGGTGCGGCACGGCGACGCCCTTGGGCTGGCCCGTGCTGCCGGAGGTGAAGATGACGTATGCCAGATGGCCGGGATGCACCTCCACGAACGGAGATTCGGTGGATTCCGCCGCCAGCGCCGCCGCCTCCGTGTCCATTTCGAGGATGGGGAGACCGGTCGATGGGACGCGCTCCCGCAACCCCGCGCGGGTGAGGATGACGGCGGCGCGGGCGGCGTCCAGCATGTACGCCGCGCGGTCCACGGGTCCGTCCGGGTCCAGCGGCAGCCAGGCGCCGCCGGCCTTGAGCACGGCCAGCTGCGCGACGACCATCGCCGCGGAGCGCTCCAGCAGGATGGCCACGGGCGTGTCCGGCCCCACGCCCATCCGCCGGAGGCGGTGCGCCAGCCGGGTGGCGCGCGCGTCCAGCTCCGCGTAGGCCAGCCGGCCGTCCGGCGCGTCCACGGCCAGCGCGTCCGGCGTCCGCCGCGCCCACGCCTGCACGCGGCGGTGCGCCGGCTCCAGCGAGAACTCGCGATCCGTGCGGTTCCACTCCTCCACCACCGTCCGCCGCTCCTCCGGCGTGATCATCGGCAGGGCGCTGATGGGGGTGGACGGGTCCGCGGCGGCGGCGGCCAGAAGCGCGCGCAGGTGCCCCGCCATCGACCGCATCGTCCCCTCGTCCCACAGCTCCGTGGCGTAGACCAGCGCGCCGGCCAGCCGCCCGTCCGTCTCCCCCACCATCAGCGACAGGTCCACCTTGGCGGGCGCGTCCTCCGGCGCCGGCGCCTCCACCTCCAGTCCGCCAAACGTCCCGTGCGCCTCCGGGGCGCCGGAGATCATGGAGAACATCACCTGGAAGAGCGGATGGCGGGACAGGCTGCGCTCCACCTTCAGCTCGTCCACCAGCCGTTCGAAGGGCACCTCCTGGTGCGCGAAGGCGTCCAGCGCCGTCTCGCGCACGCGGCGCAGCAGCTCCGCGAACGAGGGGTCGCCGGAGAGGTCCGTCCGCAGGGCGAGGGTATTGAGAAAGATGCCGATCAGCCCCTCCGTCTCCCGCGGCATGCGTCCCGCGATGGGACTGCCGACCACCACGTCCTCCGTTCCCGACCAGCGATGGAGGAGGACGTTCAGCCCCGCCAGCAGCGCCATGAACGTGGTCGCGCCGTACTTGCGCGCCATCTCCGCCACGGCCGCGGAGAGCTCCGTGCCCCAGTCGAAGCTGACGGTTCCGCCGCGAAAGCTCTGCACGGGGGGATGCGGACGGTCCGTGGGCAGGGCCAGCGTCGCCGCGCCGGAGAGGCGGTCGCGCCACCAGGCCAGCTCGCCCTCCAGCGCGGGGCCCTGCAGCCGCGCGCGCTGCCAGAGCGCGAAGTCCGCGTACTGCACGGGGAGCGGCGGCAGCGCGGCGTCCTTGCCTTCCCGCGCGGCCACGTACAGCGCCTCCAGCTCGTCGAAGAGCACGTCCAGCGACCACGCGTCGGCGACGACGTGGTGCATGGACAGGAGAAGGACGTGCTCCTCCGCGGCCAGCTTCAGCAGCCGCGCGCGGATCACGGGACCGCGCTCCAGGTCGAAGCGCGTCTCCATCTCCGCCCGCATCCAGCGCCGCGTCTCCCGCTCGCGCTCCGGCAGCGGCAGGCCGCACAGGTCGTGCAGGAGGAAGGGGATGCGCATCCCGGGAAGGACGTGCTGCACCGGCCCGCCGTCCCGCAGCGGAAAGACGGTGCGCAGCGACTCGTGCCGCTCCACCACGCCGTCCAGCGCGCGGCGCAGCGCCTCCGCGTCCAGCGGGCCGCGGAGGCGGAGCACCTGGGGCATGACGTAGGCGTTGGACGCCTCACCCATCCGCTCCACGAACCAGAAGCGCTGCTGCGCGAAGCTCAGCGGCACGTCGTTCTCGCGCGGCTGCGGCACCAGCGGCGGCGCGGCCGCGGACCCGCCCGCGCGCGCGG
>DATABT010000366.1:0-2264 GCA_036259455.1 Longimicrobium sp.
GTCGGTACCGTGGCGCTCCTGCACCGTGGCCGACGGGCCGCGCGCCGTCCACGACTCGCTCTGGCCGCGCGTCATGGTCTTGAGGTCGGGGTCCTTTCCCCCGCCCACGGCCCCGATCACCGTCGTCACCAGGCCGGCCACACGGGTGACGTTCATCGGCACGTGCTTCAGGTAGGGCGCGCCGGCGCCGGCCATGTTCGCCCCCGCCGCGCGCCCCATCCGCAGCGCGGAGTTCCACAGGGCGTCCAGCTCCGCGCGACCGGTGGCGGGATCCAGCACCTGCGCCACGTCCCCCGCGGCAAAGACGTCCGGCGCGCTGGTCTCCAGCGTCTGGCTGACGGAGACGCCGCGGTCCGTCTCGATCCCCGCCGCCTTCGCCAGCTCCAATCGCGGACGGATGCCGACGGCCACGGCGAGGAGATCGCACGGAATCCGCTCCCCGGCCACCGTCTCCACGGCGACCAGCCTGCCGTTCTCGCCCACGGCGCGGGCGACCTCCGTGCGGCGGTGGATGCGGACGCCTTCCTCCTCCAGCCGCTCCTCGACGATGGCGGATTCCACCGGGTCCAGCACCTTGCTCCAGTACCGGTCGCCGCGCAGAAAGTAGTGGACGTGCATCCCCTGCGCGTGCAGCCCCTCCACGATCTCCAGCGCCGTGCTTCCCCCGCCCACGACGACCGCGCTCCCCCGCCGCCGCGCGCGCGTCATCATCGCCCGTGCCTGGTCCAGTCCATCGAGCTGCATCACGCCGTCCAACTCCCCGCCATCGAAGTCCGGAGGGATGGAGACGGCGCCCGTGGCCAGCAGCAGCCGGTCGTACGCCATCGCCCGCCCATCCTCCACCGTCAGCCGGTGCTCCGTGGGATGGAGCGACGCGGCGCGGCCGTGGATGCGGTCAACCCCCAGCGCTTCGACCTCTCTCGGAGTGCGGACGTACAGCCGCTTCTCCGGCACGGAGCCGGTGAGCAGGTAGGCGAGGCCGGGGCGCGAGTAGAAGGGGTGCGGCTCTTCGCCCACGAGGGTAATGGCGGCGGAGGGGTCGCATTCGCGGATGGCCTCGCACGCGGAGAGGCCGGCGATACCGGTGCCCACCACCACGTATCGCCGCGTCACGCGTCCGCCGCGTCCGGCAGGGCGAAGCGCAGCACGCCGCGCGGGCAGCGGGCCACGCACTCGCCGCAGAGAATGCAGTGGCTTTCCAGCACCGGCGCGGCCACGCGCGAGTAGCTGCGCACGTCGATGCCCATGGGGCAGTTGTACGAGCAGATGCCGCACTGCACGCACCGCCCCTCCACCGCCTCCACGTACCCGCGCGCCAGCAGGCGCAAGCGCTCCGCGTCCGTGGGGAGCGGCCCGCGCACCGGCTGCACCGCCCCGCTGCCGACGATGGTGACGAGCGTGCCCGGCCCCTCGCCGTGGCGCCCCTCGTTGGCGCTGGATTCGCCCGCGGCGCCGTGAGAGGCGGCGTCGGCGACGGCGGGGGTGCGGCGGCGGAAAGGGAACAAGGCGAGTGTGGCTGTGGATGCGCCGGATGCGGATTCGTCCGGCGCAAGATGCAGGGACCGTGCACAGCCGCTCCGCGCGACCGGGGATCTGGATCCCGCTATTCCCTATTCCCTATTCCCTATTCCCTATTCCCTATTCCCTATTCCCTCGGCGTCGTTGTCGCCTTCGGCCTGGCAGGTCTTGACCGTAAGGCAGGTGGTGAGCAGGCAGGTTTCGATGCTGCACCACTCCGTCTCCATCGTGTCCTCGTGCCCACGCACGGTGCCGCGGGCCGATGCCGCCGCCTGCGTGGCGAAGCTCTCCACGCGCAGCGTATCCAGGTCCAGCGCCAGCTTTTTCATCCTTCGACTCCGTGTCCGGGGGATCCAGTCCGCGATCGGATCGAACGGGCGCCGCAAATCCCATGCAGACACTTTGGATCGAATTGTCCGTGGTGCGCCTTCTGCGTAGCGCGGCGTCCGTTCATGACGGAACGTGGGCCACCAGAAGGAGCGTGGGATGATGAAGAAGCTGCGCCTGAACGCCGAAGAGCTGCGCGTCGAATCCTTTCCTACCGCGCCGGCAGCGGATGAGAGCGGCACGGTGAACGGCCATGCCGCCACGGAAGGCTGCGGAGGCACGTTCGTCGGCGGGTCGTGCCCCAGGGTCACCTGCCAGACCTACGACGACACCTTCTGCGGCCTGACGCACGGCTGCGAGTAGCGCCCGGGAGGCGAGCGGACGAACGGGTTCGCGTATCCAGACGAAACGGAGGGCGC
>DATABT010000367.1:0-19920 GCA_036259455.1 Longimicrobium sp.
ACCCGTGCGCGCCGACTGAGAAATCTACTCACCCGTGCTGGTGACCCGTTTCTCTTTCCGGGTTTGCCCAGTGTTCTTCCCACTCCTTCGGTCGACGCCGTAACTCGTGCGCGGGCAATAACTTGCGCGGAAGCTCCCTCAGGATGACATCGTGCCGGGGAGAGATTTTTCAGCACCCTCTCAGCTCGAGGTTGCACCCCGCCCGCTGGCTCATGCGAATCGGAACCGCGTCCCGCCGGCCAGCTGGTCGCTGGTGACCGTGGGGCACCAGCGCCGCTCCACGTGGGCGATGACCTGCTCCGTGCCCCAGTCGTGGCCGCGCGGGTCGCGGTGGAACGCGTCCGTCAGGTCGCGGCAGAGGATCGGGCGCTTGCCCAGGCGCACCAGCTGCCGGATGCCGTACGGCCGCCCCAGCACGCAGATGTTGGTGTGCACCCCCATCACCACCACGTCCTCGATCCCGCGCGCCCGCAGCAGGTTGAACACCTCCTGCCCATCGTCGCTCACCGCGTCTTCGTCCGCGATCCCGATCAGCGGCGTCTGGCGCGTCCACGGCCAGGGCGGCGCGGCGTCTCCGCACGGCACGGCGGATTCGCAGGAGCATGGGCCCGGATCGACCAGGCTCGACGGCATCGCGGCGCGCTCGTCATCCTCCCACTCGTTCCAGTCGATCGCGGCCGGCGCGGACACGTGCGGTGCCTCGACGGCGCGGCGGCGCGCGGGCGTGCCCCTGTAGAAGTCCACGCACCCCGCCGGCGCGTGGATGACCAGCGCGCCCTGCTCGCGCAGCGCGGCGGCCACGTCGTTTACGCGCGGCGCCATTTCCATCGTGCGGCGGGCGGCGGTCACGCAGTGGTGGTCATCCCACATGTCGCAGATGACCATGGCCGCCCGCGCCGGGTACCACTCCCGCGACACCGTCTCCGGCCGATCGGTCCCATGCGCGGCCACGGAGCGCGTGCGCAGGTGGAGCGCGCGCGCCTTCACCGGCGGAGGGAGAGCGCCATCAGGATGTCGGGCTTGCCGAAGCCGTTGGCGTCGGGGATCACGCCCGCGAGTTCGAACCCCAGCCGCCGGTAGAAAGCGAACGGGTGCCGGCGCAGGTCGCGGATGTCGCGCAGCTTGTCCAGCACGCCGGGATACAGCTCCACCCCGCCGAGGGTCGTCATCTGCGCCTCGTCGTCGCTGCCGACCCAGAGGGTGAGCGCCCCCTGGTCGCGCGCCGCGCCGGCCAGGAACTCCACCAGCATCCGTCCGATGCCGCGGCCGCGGTGGTCCGGGTGCACCACCATGGGATGCAGCTCCCAGACGTTGCCGTTGTACGTGCGGATGGCGCCGATCCAGCCAATGACGGTCTCATCCGCGTCCACCACCGCCCATGCGACGCGGTCGGGGTCCGTGGAGAAGGTGGCCAGCTCCGCCAGCGCGTCTTCGATGCGCGGCCACGCGTCCGGCCAGTTGGCGCGAAACCCTTCCACCAGCAACTCCGCCGCCTGCCGCACCACGTCCCGGTCCTCCGGACGCAGGGGAATGATGCGCGATCCGTCCGGCAGGCTCATCCCTGGCCCTCCGCCGCGTAGGCGATGGGCTCGGCGCGCGGATGCAGCTCCAGGCGAAAGGCGTCGCCCGGCTCCGCGTCGTGCGGGCGGCCCTGCACCAGCGCCTCGGCGCCGTCCTCCGTCTCGATGCGATAGAAGGTCGCCGCGCCGGCGAAGCGGCGGTCCAGCACGCGGCCGGGGATGCTCTCCGCCGTGCCGTCGGCCGCCGGACGCAGCGCCTCGGGGCGGACCATCACCCGTACCCCGGCGCCGGGCGTGCGGGGCGCGTCCGCCGCCAGCCGCGCCGTCCATGCCGCGCCGCTGGAGAGACGGCAGAGGGCGCGATCTCCATCCACCGATTCCACCGCCGCGCGAAAGAAGTTGGCGCGGCCCAGGAACGAGGCGACGAACGCGTTGGCCGGCGAATCGTACAGCTCCTCGGGCGTGCCCAGCTGCTGCAGGCGCCCGCGGTTGAGCACGGCGACGCGGTCGGAGAGGGCGAACGCCTCTTCCTGGTCGTGCGTGACGAAGACGGCCGTCATCCCCAGCTGCTTGAGCAGCGCGCGCAGCTCGTCGCGGGTGCGCTCGCGCAGGGCGGCGTCCAGGTTGGAGAGCGGCTCGTCCAGCAGCAGCAGCGGCGGCTCCGGTGCCAGCGCGCGGGCAAGGGCCACGCGCTGCTGCTGGCCACCGGAAAGCTCCTGCACCTTGCGGCGGCCGTACGGGCTCATCTCCACCAGTGCCAGCGCGCGCTCCACCTTCGACCCGATGGCGTCCCGGCGCTCGCCGCGCGACTTGAGGCCGAACGCCACGTTCTCCCACACGTCCAGGTGGGGAAAGAGCGCGTAGTTCTGAAAGACCATCCCCACGTCGCGCTTCTGCGGCGGCAGGGCGGAGACGTCGCGATCGCCGACCACGACGCGCCCCGAGGTGGGGTGCTCGAAGCCGGCGATCATCCGCAGCGTGGTCGTCTTTCCGCAGCCGGACGGGCCCAGCAGGGTAAGGAACTCCCCCGCCGCCACCTCCAGCGACACGCCGTCCACCGCCACCGTCTCGCCAAAGCGGCGCGTCAGGTTCTCCAGGCGAAGCATCTACGACGAGTGCGAGAGTGCGAGAGTGCGAACGTGGAAAGTGCGAAAGTAACGGCTGGAGCTTCCGGATGCAGTCCGCGAAGGCGGACTTCGCGAAGTTCCAGCCGCGACTTCAATCGCCCGGGGCGGAGCCTGCGTCACGCCCACCGCCGGCGTTCCGCTGTTCCGCTCGAGAGGCCCCTCCGCCCGGCACCCTCCCCGCTCGTTCCCTCGCGGAGAGGGGGGAGGAGGATTGCCGGGGTGCCGTCATTTCCTCACCGGCCACCCTGGTTGCGGACGTGCTCGTCCCAGTAGCGCATCCAGGCGGGGCCCTGCCGCTGCAGGCGGTTCCAGTCCATGGGCTCGGGGCGGATGCGGGCCTGCACGTCGCGCAGGCGCTGCGGCAGCGAATCCGCGGGAAAGTCGCTGCGCGCGGGGAGGCGAAAGAAGTCCCGGGCGGCGGGAGCCAGTGCCGCGTTGCCGCCAATGAACTCCACGAACTTCCGCGCCGCGTCCGCGTTGGGCGCGCCGCGGACGACGGCCACCGCGTCCACCAGCAGGGGCGTGCCGCTGCGGGGGATCACGTAGTCGATGGGGTAGTTGTACTGCTTCTTGATGATCTCGATGTCGGGCATGTCCCACAGCGTCACCAGCCCCTCCTGCCGCGCCAGCTTCTGGTACAGGATGGTGGGATTGAGGACGTACTCCTTCGTCTGCC
This sequence comes from Longimicrobium sp., assembly GCA_036259455.1. GTDB lineage: Bacteria > Gemmatimonadota > Gemmatimonadetes > Longimicrobiales > Longimicrobiaceae > Longimicrobium. Next base: position 3,324 of record DATABT010000367.1, read on the forward strand.
CGTCCAGCCGGCGCAGCCACTGAAAGCCCTGCGCCGTATCGCCGGTGGCGCGCAGCGAGCGGTCCAGGATCATCCCGAAGATGGTGCGCATGGTGCCGCTGGCCATGGGGTCGCGGATGAGCACCTTGCCCTTCCACTGCGGCGCCAGCACGTCGTCCCAGTCCTGCGGCGCCTGGGCGGCGGGGACGGCGACGGAGTTGTAGGCGATCACCTCGGGCGTGAGGTAGTTGCCGTGCCACAGCCCCTGGGGATGCTTCGCTTCCGCCGGCAGCGCCGCCGCCCAGCTGGGGACGAAGGGCTCCAGCAGCGAGTCCGCCGCGGCCTGCTCGAAGAGCGGCGCCGGCGCGCCCCACCACACGTCCGCCTGCGGGTTCGCGCGCTCCGAGCGGATGCGTTCGAAGACCTCCTGCGACCCCATGTCCACCCACTGCATGTCGATGCCGGGATTGTCGGCCTCGAACTGCTTTTCGAACGCCTCCAGCATCTCGCGCCCGTGCGGCGAGTAGACGGTCAGCGTCTGACCGCCGCCCCCGCCCCCGCACGCCGCCAGCAGCGCGAGCGCCGCCGCCGCGCCGAACCTGCCCGGTCTATTCAGCATGGGTCTGTCTGTCGATGTACGTACTTCTGCCGCGGTGGCGAAACCCGGAGGCCCCCCACCGGGCTCGTAAACCTCGCCCACCCCCCCGAAACTGCTGGGGGAGGTTGAACTTCGATCATGTGTGCAGGCCGGGCTCCGCCGCGAGACGCCGAGCCGCCGGGCCCGCGGTGGGGCCATATCCCCCGGCCCAGCTCCCGCACAGATCCTTCTGTGCGCGCTCCGGGCCCGCGTGTGCGGGAGAGGGGAGAACCCATCCCGCACAAGGACACAGCCGCACAGCAGACACCCTTCGAGCCAACCTCTCCCCAGAATTGGGGGAGGTCGCGAGCGCGTCGAGCGGGAGGGGCGCGGCGGCGGGCCCATCCACCGCGCGCGACATCCACCCGCGCCGGACTGGTTCTCCGTTACGCCGCCGTCAGCAGGATCGGCTTGCCGCGGGTGATGACCAGCGTCTGCTCGTAGTGCGCGGCCAGGCCGCCGTCCGCGGTGCGCACCGTCCAGCCGTCCCCGGACTCCACCCACTTGCCCGTCGTCTCGCCGATGATGGGTTCCACGGTGATCACCAGCCCGTGCGTGAGCACCTGGTCGTTGCGCGGGTCGTAGTAGTTGGGAACGCTGGGCTCTTCGTGAATGGTGCGCCCGATGCCGTGGCCGTTCAGATCGCGCAGCACGCGAAAGCCGCGGCGGTGCACCTCCGCCTCCACCGCGCGGCCGATGTCGTGCACGCGATTGCCCACGCGCGCCACCTCCATCGCCCTGGCGAAGGCGGCGCGGGCGCAGTCGGCCAGGCGGCGCGCGCGGTCGGCGGCGGGCGGCACGGCGACGGTCATGGCGGCGTCGGCCATGTAGCCGTCCTTCTCGATGGTCACGTCCAGCTTCACCAGGTCGCCGGGCGCGATGACGCGCGTGCCGGGGATGCCGTGCACCACCTCGTCGTTCACGCTGATCAGCACGTCGCCGGGAAAGCCGTAGACCATCTGCGGCGCAGACCGCGCGCCGTGCTGCCGCATCACCCGCCCGCCCACGTCGGCCAATTCCGCGGTGGTGATCCCCGGCCGCAGCGCCTTTTCCATCGCGCGCAGGATCATGCGGACGATGCGCCCGGCGCGCTTGAGGCCTTCCAGGTCCTGCTGCGTTTCGATGGACACGATGATCCAAACGGTTACAGGTGTCGTTACAGATTACAACACGTCGCGCCCGGTCGCGAGTCGTCGGGGCCCCTCCCCAGGCCCCGCCCCGCTCGTTCCTCGCGGAAAGGGGAGAACTCGACCCCGTTACGAGCTATTTGCCGTTCCCCCTCCCCCACGCAGTTTGTGGGGAGGGCCGGGGAGGGGGCGGCTCACCATCCCGCACCACACCCTCCGAAGCGCTCCAGAGCCTTCCGTCACTCCCGCACGAACGCACTCACGCACTTCAGTTCCCGCCCAGCGCCAGCAGGTTCGCGAACAACCGGTACGCGCCGGGGACGCCCTGCGGGAACTGGCGGAAGAATGCCAGGCCCGTGTAGACGTACGTCCCCCGGCCGTGCTTCGCCACCAGCAATCCGCCGCGCAGGGGCTGCTCGCCGGGATCGGCCGTCTCCAGCAGCGGCGTGTACGCGGGGTCCCACGTCTGTGCGAAGTACAGCCCGCGCTCCTGCACCCACCCCTGCCAGTCCGCGTCCGTGATGCGGTTGGGCGTCGTGAAGACGGGGTGATCCGGGTCGAGGATGCGCACGGGCGCGTTCTCGTCCGTCACCCGGCCGTGCGGCCGGGCCATGGTGATGGGGAACGGGGTGAAGCGCCCCTCCACGATCTCGTACTTGTTGTACTGCACGATCATCGTGCCGCCGCGCGCCACCCAGTCCAGCAGCCGCTGGTTGTGCGCAATCAGGTCCGTGCGTACCTCGTACGCGCGGCTCCCCGCCACGATCACGTCGAATCGATCGAGATCCCCCTCCGCCAGGTCTTCCGCGTCCAGCAGCTCCGGGGTGATCCCCAGGTTCGCCAGAAAGCCCGGCCCCTCCTCGCCCGCGCCCTCGATGTAGGCCACGCGCAGCCCCTGCGGCACGCGCACGTCGAACGCGCGCACCACGGACTTCGCGTCGTGCCACAGCGGCCGCGCGCGCACGTGGGGATAGTCGATCATCTGCACGCCGCGCTCGAACCGCCGCCCGTCGTCCGCCACGAACACGGCGGAGACGGCATGGTCGCCCGCCCGCGTGTTGGCCGGCGGGGTGACGGTGAAGCGCACCTCGCGCACCTCCCCCGGCCCCGTGAAGCGCACGGGGACCGAGGCGGGCTCCGCGCGCCATCCGTCCGGCACCTGCAGCCGCACCGTCCCTGCGATCCCGCCGGCCTGCTCGGCCGCGAGCCGGACGGTGTAGGGGATGGGGCGCGGCGCCGCCGTCGACAGCACGCGCGCGGGCGGGTCCAGCAGCACGGAGACGGCGGGAACCACCATCACCGGCCGCCGCAGCTCGCCCTGCCGCGGGTCCACCTCGCGATGGGTGACGCCGCTGCAGAAGGAGATCCGGGTCCCGTTCACCTCGCCCTGGCCGCACACGGAGAGCGGGTCCGGCTCGAACGGCTCCGTGATGGCCACCCCGTGCGCGTCCGGGTCCCACCGGTACAGGTCGCCGTCGCGCGGCTCGCGCAGAAAGTACGGCTCCGTGTACCGCGTTTCCCGCGGCACGTGCACCGTCCACTTCCAGGTACCCAGCGCGCCCGGCGCCACCACCTTCGGCGGCGCCGGGCTCCCCGCTACCGGGACGGCGGACCAGTCGCGGCCGTACGGCATGTCCGGCCCCACGCCGCCGCCCACGATGCGCAGCGGCTCCGCGCCGCCGTTCCACACCGTGACCTCCAGGTCCACCGTCTGCCCCGGCGCCAGCCGCGCGTCGCCGGCCACCGCGTCGATCACGATCCCCAGCGCCGCGACAGCCGCCTCCTGCACCTTGTCCATCTCGGCGACGATGTCGTCGTGCAGCTCCGCCACGCCGTTGGTGCGCGGCAGCGAGTCCAGCGCCACGCGCAGGCTGTTCAGTGCACGCAGCAGCTCGTTCGCGCTGGCGCGGGGGTCCAGGGGATTGAAGCGCGCGCGGATCTCGTCCACCCGCCGCTGGTAGTCCGCCAGCGCGCGGGCGGTGGCGCTCTCCGCCGGGCCTTTGATGGCGAGCGTGGTGTCGATCCCCGCCCACATCGTCGCCTCCGCCCCCCCGTCCTCGGGAACAATGCGGCGCAGCGTGCCCCAGCGCGGGCCGGGGAGCTCCGGGCGCCCCATGTCCTGCGAGCGGTGGCGCGAGCGGCTGGCCATCGCCAGCTGAAAGGGCGAGCGGCCGATGAGGGGATCCAGGTTGCCGATGGGCACGCGCACCGTGGCGGCATCGGGGTTTCCGCGCATGGACTGGTACATCCGCGACGTCTGCCAGGGGCGCAGCATCCCCGGAAAGCGGTCGCCGTCCGCCGCCGCCGCGAACGCCTCGCGGGCGATGATGGCGGAAACCTGGTGCTGGCCGTGCCCGTCGCGCGGGGTGCCGCTGAAGACGGTGACGATGACGTCCGGGCGGTAGTTGCGGATGACGTACACCACGTCGCGCAGCAGCTCTTCGCGCGGCCAGTGGCGGAACGCCTCCTCCGCGCTCTTGCTGAAGCCGAAGTCGTACGCGCGGGTAAAGAACTGCCGCGCGCCGTCCACCCGCCGCGCCGCCAGCAGCTCTTCCGTGCGCAGCAGCCCCAGCCCCTCGCCGAGCTCCGGGCCGATGCCGTTCTGCCCGCCCTCGCCGCGCGTGAGGGAGAGGTAGGCCACGTCCGCCCCCTCTTCCAGCGCCCAGCGGGCCAGCAGCTGCGTGTCCTCGTCGTCGGGGTGCGCGCCGATCATCAGCACGCGCTTGGTCACGCCCAGGCCGCGCAGCCGCAGCCCCAGCGCGGCCGCGCCGTGGTACTCGCTCCCGCCGTTCTGCGCCCGGGCGGGCGAGGGGGCGAGCGGCAGCAGGAGCGCCACCGCCAGCGTTCCGATTGCGACACGTCGAAGGTTCATCCCGCCAAGCTAATGTCCCGGGTTCCGCCCGCACAACGCCCCCCGCGCGGGGCGGTTGCCCGCGCGCCCGCGGATGCCTATCCTGCAACGGATTCACCGCGCCATCGTCCCACCGTTTTCCCCTGGAGGTCCGCATGCGCCGGTTTGCCCGACTGCTGCTGGTGGCCAGTGCCGTACTGCTCGTTCCCGCCTGCGGCGAGTACCTGCCCAACGCACCCGAAGACCTGCCCGACGCCGCGCCGCCGCGCGAGGAGTGGGGGCTCACCATCGGCGTGAGCTCCGAACCGGAAACCGTAACGGGCGAAGGAGAGGTGACGTTCACCGCGACGGCGACGGGAGGCGCCGGCAGCTACCGGTGGAACTGGAGCATTCTGGACTGCCACGAGGACGCGTCGGGCCGCGAGGTCTGCACCTTCAACCAGACGCGCGCCGTGGAGGGCGGATCGGTCATCTCCTTCACCCGCTACCGCCGTTCGGTGGATACGCGCCTGCGCGTGACGGTACGCGCCTGGGAGATGGGCGGACCCCTGTACGGCGAGGCGGTGCACAGCCTGCTGGGCCCCAACGACCGCGCCGACTGAGCACGGCGGCGGCGCCTTTCCCCATCGCGAAAGCCCCGCGCGCTCCGCGAGGCTTCGCGATCGGTGCCATTCCACACCTCCCGCCCTCCGCCGACCTGCTTCCACTTGCCGACGCAGGTGTTTACGCGAGCGTGCAAGTCGATTAGAATGAAGGCGTTCCCCTCCCCATCCCCGTCGTTCCCTCCTCCCCCGCAGGCCCATGCCCGCCCAGCAACCCGAAGAGCAGCCGGTGCCTACCCTCAAAGAGCAGCTCGTCCGCGAGACGTGCTCCATGGTGCGGCACCTGGTCACCAGCGGCACGCGCGTGCCCCCGTCGTTCGTCCAGGCCGCGGAGCAGTTCGAGACGGCGCTGGAGCAGAACCGGCCCATCGACATGTCGGCGCTGGCCAGCGTGCACGAGCGGCTGGCGCGGCTGGTGGCACCCGCCAAGCCCGGCACGCTGTACCTGCTGGACTACAACGTTCAGCAGAAGGGGCGCTGGAGCTCGCTTGGGCCCATCCGGCTGGTGCGCCAGCTGGTGAAGGTGGCGCTGGGGTGCGTGGCCGTGTTCATCGCGCTCAGCGTGCTGGCCATCGCCGACGCGCGCGGCGACGTTGACCTCATCCGGCTGGTGGACGACACCGGCGAGCACCATCACAGGCTGCTGGTGGTCAAGATCATCATGGAGCGGGTGTTCTGGCTCTCCGCGGCGGGGATCGGGGCGTCGTTCGCCATGCTGTTCCAGCTGAACGACCAGATCGTGAGCCGCACCTACGACCCGGACGAGACGGCCTCGTACTGGGTGAAGTTCTTTCTGGGCGTGGTGGCCGGCTTCATCCTGGTGGCGCTGGTGCCCATCGACACCACCGCCGACAGCGGCGCCGAGGCGCTGGGCCCGCCCACCATCGCGCTGCTGGGCGGCTTCTCCGCCTCCGCCGTCTACCGCATCCTCACGCGCATGGTGGAGGCGCTGGAGTCCATCTTCAGCGGCGGCGCGCGCGAGCAGGCGCTGGTGGCGGAGAAGTCGGCCGTGATGCGCGCGTCCGAAGAGACCACGCAGGCGCGGATGGCGGTGGCGGGGCAGCTGGTGCGCATCCAGCAGCGCCTGGTGGGCGGCATTACGCCCGAGCAGGCGCGCGAGGAGCTGCAGGGCGTGGTGGACAACCTGGTCCCCTCCGGCGCCACCATTCCGTCCGCCTCACCGGCGGACAAGGTGCCCGCGCTGGCCGTGTTTGCCCCCCCCGCGCAAGACGATGCGGCGCAGGCGGATACCACCGCTGGGTCCGGCGACGGGCAGCAGGGGGCGGAGCGGCCGGACGAGAGCGCGGCCGCGGCGGGCTGAAAAACAGGCCCTTGACAACGAAGGGGGAGTCGATTACACTCCCCCTCCTTGGGAGTCGCGTCCCGATGTTTACCGGCCCGTGTGGCCGGCCCCGGACCACGGAAACACGTGGACCGGCGGCATTAGGACGCGGCTCCTTTTTTGTTGATTCCCGGCGGGGGTGAACCCGCCTTCGCCGATCCATCGCACCTTACGGAACGCACGACGATGCAGCGACCCATCTACCACGTCCGACACACCCGCCCGGCGGCCATGGAGGCCGGCTCCGGCATGGGGACGTCGTGCGCGGTGGCCGCGGGTCCGGCACGCGGGGCACTTGCGCCCGCGGGCATCGCACCCCGTGCGGAATGGGCAGGCAAAGGGTTCGGTACGCCCGCCATCACGGTGGATTCTGGTCAGCGGATGGGGCAGGACCGGCGGGATCGGCACAATCAGCGCGGGAGGATCGTAGCTCGCCCCTAGGAGGGTGCACGCACACGATCTTGCAGGGAGCGATGCATTCTTCGCCCCGCCCGCGCACCGTCGCAGGCGGGGCGATTTTCGTTTTCCACGGCGCGCGCGGGAGGGGGATGGATGATTCACGAGGGTGGTACGCGGTAACACGCAGGCCGGCGGGGCGCCGAGTCCCGACGCGGGTGGAAAAACGCGACCCCTCGCCCAGGGGCGAAGCGTTCCCGCCGGCCGAATCTGATGGAACGACGCGGGGTGATGGTGGCCGTAGCGCAACGGTCAGAGCGCCGGATTGTGGATCCGGAGGCGCGGGTTCGACTCCCGTCGGCCACCCCAGCGGAACGCACGACGTTCGTGATGCCCGTAGTTCAGTCCGGTAGAACGCAGAGCAAGGGTCCTCGCCGCTGCCTTGCCCGCTCCGCGCGGGCCGAAGGACGAGGGTTATCGTGGGACTCTGAGGGCGCGGGTTCGAATCCCGCCGGGCATCCTGGACGGCATAGGGAATAGGGAATAGGGAATAGGGAATAGGGAATAGGGAATAGGGTGGGGGGTGGCCGCTCGGAAACTCAGTTGGGAGGGCGCTTCTTCGCCCACTTTAAGGGGACAGGGAATTCATTGCAGGATCGTGGGCCTGTAGCTCAGCGGTAGAGCACTACCCCTCGCCGGCACTCGTCCGCGCGCCGCGGGGGCCGAAGGATGAGGGTTCTCGACTTCAACTCGAGAGGTCGCGGGTTCGAATCCCGCCAGGTCCATTTGTAGGGAATAGGGAACAGGGAATAGCGGGCAGATGATCATGTTGATTCCGACCTTTCTCTCCCCTCGTGCCGGGGCGGGGAGGGGGCCGGGGGCGGGGCTGGGGGGGCGCGGGCGGGTCGAACAGTTCCGGTTATCGCTCTTACCGACCCGGACAAGCGACCCGGGGCCGGACTGATCACTCATCCGCCCGCGTCGTCCTGCACCGACGTCCATTCACCGCACGGGCCCGGACGGGTCGCACGGCACCGGTTATCGCCAGAAGTAACCGGATACAACCCCGCGAGGGCGGGGAACCGGACCGATCATCATCCGCCCGTGCCGTTTATCGAATTCGAATCTCACGGAGCGCCTGGACGGGTCGAACGGCGCCGGTTAACGCGAGAGCTCCCGGAAACGGGGACCGGACCGATCCCACATCCGTCCAGGCGCGGCAGAAGGAGAGCGCGTCCGGCGTGCACCCCTCTCCGTACCTTGCCCGCCGCGCGCGGGCCGAAGGTGGAGGGTTACCTCGGTCGCCGCGGGTTCGAACCCCGCACCGGCGCGCGCTCCACGCAGGTCCGGCCCCCCGGGTCGAATCCATCCGGTTATCGTGTCACGACCCTGACCCATGCAGTCTTCGGGGAAAACACCGGGCGGAGCACCACATCCGGAGGGCCGGCAATCCCGCCGTGGCGGCGGGTCGAATCGCATCCGGTTATCGGACCTCGTGTCGTGTGAAAAGCGGCCGTGGTAGACCCGGGCGAGACCGCACATCCGCCGCCGCGGCACCCCATTCACTCCCGGCCCGGAAGGAGGGCGAGAACATGCTGGATTTCACCAGGCACTTCGCCACCCGCGTCCGGGCGATGCTCACGCCGCAGTCGGAGCCCATCCCGGGCTCCGGGCAGGTGCCCAACTCGGCGGGCGGGTACGCCTGGGCCATCACCCCGTGGGACCGGCTGGACCGGTTCCTTGTCCTCGGCAGCGAAGGCGGCACGTACTACGTGGGCGAGCGCAAGCTCACCCTGGAGAACGCACACGCCGTGGCCGACTGCCTGGCCCAGGACGGCCCCCGCGTGGTGGCCCGCGCCGTGGAGATGAGCGAGAGCGGCCGGGCGCCCAAGAACGACCCCGCGCTGTTCGTGCTGGCCATGGCCGCCGGCCTGGGCGACGAGCCCACGCGCGCCGCGGCGCTGGCCGCGCTGCCCCGCGTGGCGCGGACCGGCACGCACCTGTTCCACTGGCTGCAGTACGTGCGCGGCTTCCGAGGGTGGGGGCGCGGCGTGCGGCGCGCGGTGGCGGGCTGGTACACGCAGAAGCCGGCGCGCGAGCTGGCGTACCAGCTCCTGAAGTACCCGTCGCGCGACGGGTGGAGCCACCGCGACGCGCTGCGGCTGGCGCACCCGCGCCCGGCGTCGGACGAGCAGAAGGTGCTGTTCGCCCGCGCTGTGGCGAAGTCGCGGGCACCGGTGGAGGGTGAGGGCGCCGCGCTGGCGCTGGTGCGTGCGGCCGACCGCCTGCACGCCGAAGCGGAGCTGGACCCGCGGCACGCCGCGCAGGTCATCCGCGACAACCGGCTCACGCGTGAGATGGTGCCCACCCACCTGCTGGCGCATCCCGTGGTCTGGGAGGCGCTGCTGCAGGACATGCCGCTCACCGCGCTCATCCGCAACCTGGCGACGATGACGCGCGTGGGGTTGCTGGCGTCGGGGAGCAGCGTTTCGCGGACGGTGGCGGAGCGCATCACCGACGCGGGCGCGCTCAAGCGGGCGCGCGTGCACCCGGTGCAGGTGCTGAGCGCCCTGCGCACCTACGCCTCCGGGCGCGGCGTGCGCGGCGGCGGGACGTGGGAGCCCGTGGCCAGGGTGGTGGACGCGCTGGATGCGGCCTTCTACCTGGCTTTCGGGTCCGTGGAGCCGGCGCGCAAGCGGATGATGCTGGCGCTGGACGTGTCCGGATCCATGGAGTTCACCCGCGTGCTGGGGATGGACCACCTGAACTGCCGCGAGGCCTCGGCGGCCATGGCGCTGGTGACGGCGGCCACGGAGCCGGAGCACATGTTCACCGCGTTCACCGCGGGGAGCTACCGGTCGATGCACCAGGGGCTGAACAGCGGGCTGTCGACGCTGTCCATCAGCCCGCGGCAGCGGCTGGACGACGTGGTCCGCTCGATCGGCAACCTCCCGTTCGGCGGGACGGACTGCGCCCTGCCCATGGTGGAGGCGCTGAAGAACCGGTGGGCGGTGGACGTGTTCGTGGTCTACACGGACAACGAGACCTGGGCGGGGAGCATCCACCCCACCCAGGCGCTCCGCCGGTACCGGGAGCGGATGGGGATCGCCGCGAAGCTGGTGGTCGTGGCGATGGCGTCCAACGGGTTCAGCATCGCGGACCCCGAGGACCCCGGGATGCTCGACGTGGTGGGCTTCGACGCCGCCGCGCCGCAGCTGATCGCCGATTTCGCGCGGTAGAGGGCACGGGCCGGCATTCCGGTCCGCGTCCCTCCGTGGAGGGCGGCGCATCGGATCCCGGCAATCGTGAACCTTTGCGGGGCCGCGGCTTGGGCCGCGGTCCCCGATCTACCCGACAACAACGTATGCGAACGCTCAAGCAGAAGGAGGAGACGCCGGAGCAGCGGCCCGGCCCGGGCGACTACTACCTGGTCGTCGCGGAGTACAGCACCTGGTACGTGTCGCCGGAGACGGCGGCGCGCATGGGACGTGCGCTGGACCGGCGCTGGCCGCCGCGCTGGATCAAGTTCCTGGACCTGACCGGCAGCCGCGCCTGGGTGCGCGCCGGCAGCATCGAGTGCATCAGCGAGAGCACCGAGCCCAGCGCACCAACGACCGCCAGTTCAACTACCTGCGGCGCAAGGAGGAGCGCTCCGATCGCCGCTGGGACGACGAGGAGTACTGAGGGATACAGGACCGATTGCGTCCGGATGATGTTCTCGCCGTGGCGGAATCGGTCCCGTAGCCAGCACGGGGGAACTCGTACGGATTGGCGGCCCATTCCATCGCGGAGCGGCCGTGATCCGTCTGGAGTGTGGTTGACACGTGCGGAGCATCAACTGCCGGCATCTGCGGTCGTGTTGCGGGCGCTCGCTGCACATGACGGCGGGCGCGGGATGCAGAGCCGCAGACGGCGCTCGAACAGCAGGGATTTCAATTCGTGGCGTTCTGGGAGACACGGATCCGCGAGCTACCGCATGTCGTCGAGGCGGCACTTCGCGAGCGACTGATGAGGGGAGAGGACGATGTTTCAGCGACTGAATGACAAGACGATCATGTTCGGCCAGCACGAAGGGACGGCGATCGACCAGATCGTCAACGTCTCGACCAGGGCCGAGCGTGCGGCGCTGCTCGCGGACGGCCACGTCGGCTTCACGATGCCCATCGGCGGGGTGGCGGCGTACGACAACCAGGTGTCGGTGGTGGGAGTGGGCTTCGACATCGCCTGCGGCAACGCGGCAATCCGCACCGACCTTACGCTCACGGACATCACCAGGGGCGGGCTGACGCTGGACGAGGTGCGGCGCAACCCGCACCGCATTGCCCAGGACCGCAGGGCCAACCAGCTGGCGGACGAGATCCAGTCGACCATCAGCTTCGGCATCGGCCGCAAGAACAACGCGGACGACGCCCCCGTCGATCACCCGCTGTTCCTGGACCCGGCGTGGTACGCCATCCCCAACACGGGCGGCTACCGCGACACGCTGCGCGACAAGGCGCGGCGCCAGCTGGGGACGGTGGGGAGCGGCAACCACTACGTGGACGTGTTCGCCGACGAGCAGGGCGCCGTGTGGGTGGGCGTTCACTTCGGAAGCCGCGGCCTGGGGCACACCATCGCCAGCGACTTTCTGGCCCTGGGCCAGGGGCTGGAGTGGGGCCGCCGCGCGCCGGAAAAGGAGGTGCTGCTGGACCTGGCGCAGCCGCTGGGGCACGACTACTGGCAGCTGATGGAGCTGGCGGGCCAGTACGCCTACGCCGGGCGCGAGTGGGTGGCGCGCAAGGTGGTGGAGATCCTGGGCGGCACCGAGCTGGAGCTGGTGCACAACCACCACAACTTCGCCTGGAAGGAGACGCACGCGTCGCCGGAGGGCGAGGAGCGCGAGTACGTGGTGGTGCGCAAGGGCGCCACGCCGGCGTTTCCGGGGCAGAAGGGCTTCATCGGCGGGTCCATGGGCGACGACGCGGTCATCGTCCAGGGCGCCGCGCCGGCGGACGAGGAGACGGCGGCCCTGCAGCGCGAGGCGCTGTTCTCCACCGTCCACGGCGCGGGCCGCGTGATGAGCCGCACGGCCGCCGCGGGCAAGGTGCACCGCAAGACGGGGCGCGTCATCACCCCCGGCAGAATCAACCGCGAGATGGTGGCGGAGTGGCTGGGCAAGAAGGGCGTGATCCTGCGCGGCGGTGGCCTGGACGAGGCGCCGCAGGCGTACCGGCGCCTCACCAGGGTGCTGGACGCGCAGGGCCCGACCATCCACGTGGAGCACACGCTCCATCCGCTGATCGTGGTGATGGCCGGCGCGGGTGAGATCGATCCCTACAAGGATTGAGTCGCGGGCGCCGATGGGGACGTGCCGCGTGCGGACGGAACGCACGTGGCACGCGCCTCCGCGCAGGCACGGCAACGTTGGAGACGGTACGGACGCGGATTATCTTCGACCTCCCCACCACATCACGCCGGTTCTTCCGGCGTGTTCCGGCCACCCGTTCGGTGCAGGAGGCGGTTGATGAAACGGATTGGATGGATCCTGTCGATGTTCGTCCTGTGCGCGGTGCCCGTCCGCGCGCAGCAGGGGACGCCGCTGTACTGGTGGACCCAGGCGGGCGCGCAGGGCGAGTGGCTGCTGCGTACCGTCTACCCGCGCGGCACCACCTGTCCCGCCCCGGCGTCGGTGCGCGCGATGCCGTCGGACAGCTTTCCCGTGCTGGTGTGCCAGCAGCGGCTGGACGGCACGCCCGTGCAGCTCCCGGGGATGCCGCGCCCCGCGGCGCAGCCGCCGTCGCGCGTGCAGCGTGTGGTGGCGATCGGCGACACGGGGTGCCGCGCCAGCGAGCAGGACTGTACGGACCCGGCGGACTGGCCCTTTGCCGCGGTGGCGTACCGCGCGAACCAGGCGCGCGGCGACCTGACGGTGCACGTGGGCGACTACATCTACCGCGAAACGGTGAGGGATTGCGGCGGCAAGACGCCGTGCGGCGACAACTGGGCGGCGTGGAACGCGGACTGGTTCGCGCCCGTGGGCGAACTGCTGGGCTCCGCGCCGTGGGTGTTCGCGCGCGGCAACCACGAGGACTGCACGCGCGGCGGCACCGGCTGGTTCCTGTTCTTCGATCCGCGCGACGTACCCGCGAACCCCGGCCGGTGCGCCGGCACCACGGAGCCCTACGCGGTGCAGGTGCCCGGGCTGGGCTCGCTGCTGATCATGGATACGGCCTGCGCGCCCTGGTACTCCACGGGGTGCTGGCCGCTGAACGGGCAGAACGACACGTCGCGGGCGGTCCCGGCGTACGCGGCGCAGTACCGGCAGCTTCCGGCGCTGATCGCGGCAGGGCAACCGGCGTGGGTGGTGACGCACGTGCCCACGCGGGCGCGCGACTTTCCCAACCAGCTGGATTCTGCGGGATCGTACATCCTGCAGTCGGCGCTGCGGCGGGCGTTCCCCAACGGCGAGCTGCCGGCGGGGGTGGCGCTTTCGCTGGTGGGCCACGTGCACGCGTGGGAAGCGCTGGACTTCGCGGCGCCGCGCACGCCCATCCTGGTGGTGGGAGACGGCGGTACTTCGGAGAGCGTGGGCCTGCCGCCCGCGCTGGGCTCGCCGGCCGGCGGAGTCACGGTGGACGGCTACTGGTCCAGCCTGGCGTTCGGGTACACGGTGCTGCAGGCCGCCCCGAACGGCTGGAGCGTCACCCTGGTCCCGGTCTCCGGCCCCGGAGCGGGCATGACGTGCACGCTGGCGAACGGCCAGCTGACCTGCTGAGGGGATCGTCCCTGGAAGGCGCCGATCGCCGGGCCGGGGGTCCGGCGATTTCGTTTGCGGGTCCGGGCCGACCGGCGACGGCGCAGCGTGGCCAGGCCGCCCGCAGGAACGGAGGGGATGCGCGGCGGGGGTGTTCGAATCGACCGAAAACTTCTCGAGCGGAGGGTGTGACGGTGGGGAAGAAGAACAAGCGGCAGCAAGGGTCCTTTTGAGCGCACCAGCAAGCGGCGCCGCGGCTATCCGTCCGAGACGAAGGTAAAGCGCGGGGTGCGGGTGGTGCACGGAGACAAGGAGCTGCGCGAGAAGCTGGGCCGCAACGACCTGTGCCCGTGCGGCAGCGGGCGGCGGTTTCAAGAAGTGCTGCATGCGCGGCGGCGCCCACGATGGCTCCAACCGCCACGACTACTTTCAGGGAGTGAGGGGTGGGGCTTCCGTCGTGGGCCCTCCCGCGCCTGCCGGGCGCGGCCGGTCAGCGGTTGCGGATCATGCCGACCACCAGCCCCACCGCGCCGCCCGAGAGCGCACCACCGCCCACCATGACGGGGATGGCGAGGCCGCACATGGAATCCGGCGAGTGGCACTCGTCGTCGAGCGCGTACATCGCGAGAAAGGCCAGTGCGCCGGTCGCCGCGCCAGCCCCCGCGCCAATGGCGGTGTGACCTGCGATGGAGAGCCGCCGCTCCACCGCCGGATCCCCGGCATCCGCCAGTGCGGGACGCAGGGACGGCGGCAGATCGCGGGCGAGGGCGAGGACCGTGGTGGGCGCGATCTCCATCTGCGCGGCCGGGACGTGCGACGCGGCGCCCGGCGCCCCATCGGCGATGCGCTGCGCCCGCGCGGGCATCGCCGTCATCGCGCAGGCGCCGGCGAACGCGAGTGCGCAGAGGATTCGGGCAGGCTTCATCGATCGGAGCGAGTGCGGGGACAGCGCATGTGCGTGCAACCCCCGGCAACGCCCCATACAGATGTTTCGTGACGACCGGCCGCAAATCGAGTTGAAATCGGCCCCTGGCGGGCCTGGAGGATACGATGAGAAACCTGCACCTGATCCTGCCGGTGGGCACGCAGGTGGTCACGCGGCGCGCGGTGGCCACGGGGGCGGGCGTGCCCATCTGCCCCGCGGGCGCCGTGGGCCGGGTGATCGGAGCGCCGGCGGACTACTCGCACGCCTACCGCGTGCGCCTGCCCGACGGCGTGGAGGTCTCGCTGCGCCGCGACGAGCTGAGCATTCGCAAGCACGAGCAGGCGGGCGTGCTGGGCGACGCGGGCGAGGTGCTGCGCGACCACGACCTGTACGCGCACGTCGTCTACCGCTGCGTGGTCGGTTCGCGGGCGTACGGACTGGAGAACGAGGCCAGCGACGTGGACCTGCGCGGCGTCTACCTGCCGCCCGCGGACCTGCACTGGTCGCTGTACGGCGTGCCCGAGCAGCTGGAGAACCCGGCGGCCGAGGAGTGCTACTGGGAGCTGCAGAAGTTCCTGGGACTGGCCCTCAAGGCCAACCCCAACATTCTGGAGTGCCTGTACACGCCGCTGGTGCTGGACGCCGCGCCGGTGATGCGGGAACTGCTGGCGGAGCGGCACCGCGTGCTGTCGCGGATGGTCTACCAGACCTTCAACGGTTACGTGCTCTCGCAGTTCAAGCGGCTGGAGGCGGACCTCCGCGCCAGCGGTGCGCCGCGATGGAAGCACGCCATGCACCTGGTGCGGCTGCTGCTGACCGGCATCGCCACGCTGCGCCAGGGGCACGTCCCGGTGCGCGTGGAGGAGCACCGCGAGCGGCTGCTGGCCATCAGGCGCGGCGACGCCGCGTGGGACGAGGTGAACGCGTGGCGCCTGGCGCTGCACCGCGAGTTCGACGACGCGTACGCATCCACCACGCTTCCCGAGCGGCCGGACTACGAATGGGCCAACGACTTCCTGGTCCGCGCCCGGAGGAGCGCGGTCCAGTAACGAAAAGAGAGGATTCGATGATGATGACGATCGATCCGCGGCTGCGGGAGGAGGTGCGGGCGCACCCGTATCCGCTGCTGTTCGCCACGGTGAGCGGCGCGCACCTGTACGGCTTTCCCTCCGCGGACAGCGACTACGACCTGCGCGGCGCGCACCTGCTCCCCGTCGATCACTTCCTGGGCCTGGTGCCGGGCGAGGAGACGGTGCAGACGTCGCGCGTGCGCGAGGGGCTGGAGGTGGACCTGGTGACGCACGACGCGCGCAAATTCCTCGGACTCCTGCTGCGCAACAACGGCTACGTGCTGGAGCAGCTGTACTCGCCGCTGGTGGTGCACACCACGCCCGAGCACCAGGAGCTGATGGAGATCGCGCGCGGGTGCGTAACGCGGCGTTGCGTGCGGCACTACGTGGGGTTCGCGGCCAGCCAGTGGCGGCTGTTCGAAAAGGAGCAGCCGCGGCGGGTAAAGCCGCTGCTGTACGTGTACCGCGTGCTGCTGACGGGCATTCACCTGATGCGCACGGGCCGCGTGGTCGCCTCGCTGCCGGAGTGCAACGCGGAGATGCGCCTGCCGTACGTGGACGAGCTGGTCGCCCGCAAGACGGCGGGTCCGGAGCTGTCGGTGCTGGCGGACGCGGACGTGGAGTTCCATCGCGCGGAGTACCTGCGGCTCAACGAGGTGCTGGTGGATGCCGCCGGGCGCAGCCACCTTCCCGAGGAGCCGGCCGCCCGCGCCGCGTTGCACGACCTGCTGCTGCGCCTCCGCCGTGCTCCCGCGATGGCGTGAGCTTCCGGAAAGATCACGCGGAGGAACAACAGAGAGACATCTGAGCTGGTCCGTCAAGCATGAAGGCGCGCGTCAGGCTGTCTGGGCGCTCAGCCGCTTCACCAAGGGTGAGTGCCGTGCCCACAGCCCTTGGATGTAGCGTGCCTCATCGTAAACGGTGTTCTCTTTCCA
>DATABT010000368.1:0-3813 GCA_036259455.1 Longimicrobium sp.
AAATTCCGTCCTCCGTTCGAAGCCAGCCCCGCCGCACGCCGTACGGACGGGGAGCGTGCAGTCGTCGCTGCGAGGCTACAACAACCTGGGGACGGCCACACCATACAGGCCTGGCCGGACAGCTACCGCCGGTGGCGTGGACCCTGGCCGGGCGGCCCATCGGGCGCAGGCACGAAGACGGCGTCGCCGTAGGGAATCAGCCAGCTCCTGAGGTCCAGGGCGAGCGAGCGGAACCGGTCGGCTGAGCCCACCGGCACGTGCACGCGCGAAAAGAGGATCACGCCGAACAGGTCGCCCGAGGGCAGAAGCCCGCCGAAACCCACCACGGACCGGATTCCGTACCGGTCCACGAACCCTTCCTGCGCGGGGATGTACGGGCTTCCGGCCGCGTTTTCCACGTGAAAGACGCCGTAGCTCTTTCCCCCCAGCGCACGCACCACGTCGCCGGAAGGACGAACCACGCTGCCCAGGTCCATCCCGAATTCGCGGATGAGCTGCGCGATCATGGGTGCACGCTCCACCACGTACGGGCTGGGGAGCGGAATGGCCTGGTGGTTCTCCGAGGCGCGGCGGTCGTTCCACTGCGGCTCGTCGCCCACCGTGGCCAGCAGCGTCAGGCACTTCATCGCGGGCTCGGGCGGCGAGATGGCCACGGCGCCGAACGCGCGCTTGGCAAAGCGCTGCAGCTCCGGCGGCAGCCCGCCGTACGCGTGCGTCTTGTAGAAGCGCACCAGCACGCACGCGCGTCCCTCCCCGCCATCGCCCAACTCGTCGTACAGGAACCGGCAGACGGCCGACGCCGCCGACTCCATGGACGGCGCACCCTGTACGGCCCTGCGCAGCCCCTGGCTGCAGCGCAGCATGTCGGCGAGCTCGAACTCCCCCAGGTTGCAGTTCACGCACTTTCTCCTCTGGCTGCGCACGGCTCGGCCGGCGGGGCCGTCTCCAGAAAAACAGCAAAGCTGAAAGAAACGGGCCAGTCTCGATCCCGGTCCACCTTGCGAGTCCGGAACTTGCAAGGTGCAGTCATCTGTTTGCGCAAGGCCCTCGGGAGCGTCCGCGAGACGCTCCACCGGGCAGCTGCGGTGAGCGCGCACCGGGTGGTTGGCCGGAAAGGCCGGTGCGCGCACTCGCTGCACCTTCAACCGTTCCTTGCATGGCTGAGATGGTCGGCGGCGCCGCGCCAGGCGTCGCGAACGTTTCCCCGCGGAGTACGGGAGAAACCCTTCGCGGGGCGTTTCCCCCCGGCGGCGGCGAGCTGGGCGCGCTCATTCGCGCCCGCGACTGGGCGTCCACCCCGCTGGGGCCGATCGCCGCCTGGCCGCAGAGCCTGCGCACGGCGACGACCGTGGCGCTCTACACCGAGTTCCCCAGCATCGTGCTCTGGGGGCCGGAGCTGATCCAGATCTACAACGACGCCTATCGGATGCTGATGGGGGCCAAGCACCCCGTGGGGCTGGGCCAGCGGAACCGCGAGTGCTGGCCCGAGGCGTGGCACATCAACGAGACCATCTACCCGCGCGTGTTCGCGGGCGAGACCGTCTCGTTCAGGGAGACCGTCTATCCCCTGGCGCCCTTCGGCGTGGTGGAGGACTTCTACCTCACACTCTCGTACAGCCCCGTCCTGGACGAGAGCGGAGGCGTGGGCGGGGTCTTCGTCACCGTGTTCGACGTGACCTCCGAAGTGCGCACCCGGCAGGAGCGCGACCGGGCGCTGGCCGAGGCCACGGCCGAGCGCGAGCGGCTGTACGACGTGTTCATGCAGGCGCCGGCCGCCATCGCGGTGCTGGAGGGGGCGGAGCACGTGTTCACGGTGGCCAACCCCCGCTACCGGGAGCTCGTGGGCGGGCGCGACGTGGTGGGAAAGGCGGTCGCCGACGCCCTCCCGGAGATCCGAGGCCAGGGGTTCGTGGAGCTGCTGGACGGGGTGCGCCGGAGCGGCGAGGCGTTCACGGCCAGCGAGGCCGTGGTGCAGCTGGACCGCCGCGGCACCGGAGCGCTGGAGAGCGTGTACGTGGACTTCGTCTACCAGCCGCTCAAGGAATCCACGGGTGCCGTGTTCGGGATCATGGCCCACGCGGTGGAGGTCACGGAACAGGTCCAGGCGCGCCGCCGGGTGGAAGCCCTCGCCGCCGAGCGCGCCGCCATCCTGGGCCAGATCGCCGACGTGGTGGTGACCACCGACCTGCAGGGGCGCGTTACCTTCGCCAACGCGGCCTCGCAGGCGGTCTACGGCGAGGTGCGGCTGGGATTGCCGATGTGGGACGCCGGCCAGCCCTTTCGCCTGCTGGATGACGAGGGCGTGGAGCGGCCCGTGGAGCGGATCTCGCTCGCCCGGGCGCTGCGCGGGGAGCGGGTGGTGGACGACGAGTGGCGGGTGGTGCGCGCCGACGGCCGCCAGATAACGGTGATGGGGAGCGCGGTGCCCGTCAACGCCGCGGACGGCACGCCCATCGGCGCGGCCATGACGGCGCGCGACGTTTCCGAGCAGCGCCGTCTGCAGCACCAGCTGGAGGTGGAGCGGAACCGCCTGGCCGACGTGTTCCGGCAGGCGCCGGCCGTCATCGCGGTCACCCAGGGGCCCGAGCACCGCATCGTCACCGCCAACCCCCTCTTCTGCCAGGTGGTGGGAGCGCACCGGGCCGTCGAGGGACTCCCCGTGCGCCAGGCGCTGCCGGACCTGGAGGGGCAGGGGTTCTTCGAGCTGCTGGACGGGGTGTACGCCTCGGGCGAGCCGTTCGTGGGCAACGAGCTGCTGGCGCGCTTCGACCGCAACGCCGACGGGGTGGTGGAGGACGGCTTCTTCAACTTCGTCTACCACCCGCTGCGCGAGGCCGACGGTGGCGTGCGCGGCATCATGATCCATGCGGTGGAGGTGACCGACCAGGTGATTGCGCGCAAGGAGGTTGAGCTCAAGGCCGAGGAGCTCCTGCGGCTCACGCACGCGCTGGAGCAGTCCAACCGCGAGCTGGACCAGTTTGCCTACGTTGCGTCCCACGACCTCAAGGCCCCCCTGCGCGGGATCGCCAACCTCACGCAGTGGATCCAGGAAGACCTGGGCGAACGGGTGACGGGCGAGAGCGCGGAGCACATGCGCCTGCTGCAGGGCCGCGTGCACCGCATGGAGGCGCTGATCGACGGCATTCTGAACTACTCCCGGGCGGGCCGGGTGCGGACGGCGGCCGAGCCGGTGGACACCGGCGCCCTGGTCCGCGAGGTGGTGGAGCTGCTGGCGCCCGACGAGGGCGTGGAGGTGGACGTCGAGCCCGACATGCCCACGCTCGAGGCGGAGCGTGTTCCGCTGCAGCAGGTGTTCATGAACCTGATCTCCAACGCCGTGAAGTACGCCCGCGCCGAGCGGCCCGACGTGAAGGTGCGGGTGGAGTGGCGGCCGGTCCGGGACGCGTACGAGTTAACCTTCGCCGACAACGGTCCGGGGATCGCACCCGAGTACCACGAACGCATCTGGGGGATCTTCCAGACGCTGCAGGCGCGCGACAAGGTGGAGGGCACCGGCATCGGGCTGTCGGTCGTCCGCAAGATCGTGGAGAGCCGCGGCGGCGAGGTGTGGCTGCACTCGGTGCCCGGGGAAGGCGCCGCGTTCCACTTCACCTGGCCCCGTGTCTCCGGCGCCGCGACCCCATCGACAGGCGACCAGCGATGAACGAACGCATGCTCAACATCCTGCTGGTGGAGGACGACGAGGTCGACGTGATGAACGTCCGCCGCGCCTTTCAGAAGAACAACATCGCCAATCCCCTCTTCGTGGCCGGCGACGGAGAGGAGGGGCTGGCGAAGCTTCGCAGCGGCGAA
>DATABT010000369.1:0-2989 GCA_036259455.1 Longimicrobium sp.
CCCCTCCGCCTCTCTCATTCCGCACCCGTCCAGGAGACCCATGAGCACGCTCGAGATCTCGGCCGCCCCGCTCCACGCGACCGCCGCCTATACCTTCACCTCCGAGTCCGTCTCCGAGGGTCATCCGGACAAGGTCTGCGACGCCATCGCCGACTCCATCCTGGACGCCTGCCTGGAGCAGGACCCGGCCAGCCGCGTCGCCTGCGAGGTGCTCGTCAAGGAAAGCAACGTGGTGCTCGCGGGCGAGATCACCACCAACGCGCGGATCGACTACGACGCCGTCACCCGGCAGGCCATCCGCGAGATCGGCTACACCGACGCGGACCAGCCCTTCCGCGCCGACGACGTCAACATCATCTCCTTTCTTTCCGCGCAGGCGGGCGAGATCGCGCAGGGGGTGAACGCCGACACCAGCCTGTCCGGCGATCAGGGCGCGGGCGACCAGGGGATCATGTTCGGCTACGCGACGGACGAAACGCCGGAGCTCATGCCGCTCCCCATCCTGCTGGCTCACCGCCTGGCGCGTGTGCTGGCGTCGCACCGCAAGGCGGGGACGGTGAACTGGCTGCGCCCGGACAGCAAGACGCAGGTGTCCGTGGCGTACGAGGGGAACACGCCGGTGGCGGTGACGGACGTGCTCGTCAGCACGCAGCACACGGCCGACGTGGAGCGCGAGGCCATCAAGCACTTCGTGGCCACGACGGTGATCCCCGAGGGCCTGGACGGCTGGTACCACGACGACCTGAAGATCCTGGTCAACCCGACGGGGAGCTTTGTGCAGGGCGGGCCGTCGGCCGACGCGGGCGTGACGGGGCGCAAGATCATCGTGGACACGTACGGCGGCGCGGGGCGCCACGGCGGCGGCGCGTTCAGCGGCAAGGACCCCAGCAAGGTGGACCGCAGCGGCGCGTACTTCTGCCGCTTCGTGGCCCGCGAGATCGTCAGGGCGGGGCTGGCGCGGCGCGCCGAGGTGCAGGTGGCGTACGCCATCGGCATGGCGCAGCCGGTTTCCGTGAAGGTGGACACCTTTGGCACGGGCGACGCGGCCGCGGCGGCGGAGTTCGTGCGCAACGGCTTCGACTTCCGCCCGCGCGCCATCATCGACCGGCTGGACCTGCTGCGGCCCATCTACCGCGGCACCACCAACTACGGGCACTTCGGCAAGGCCGACCTGCCCTGGGAGCAGGCCCGCTGAGCGAACGCCACGCTCGACGGACCTTTCGCCAGAGACGAAACGTAAGACAGGTCACGCGCGGCACACCGCCGCCGCGCGTCCAACGAACAGAACCGACCGAGTGCTGAAGACGATGGCCATCCGCTCCGCCGCCACCATGTGCATGTGCTGCATGTGTCAGTGCGTCGCTCTCCCGGGAGAGACGGACGGGCGCGCGCGTGCACGCAAACGGCACGGCAGCGCGAGATAAGCCAGAGCAAGGACTCGGCATATCGTTCCCCGCCCGGCCCTCTCCCCGCGAGAGGGCCGGGCTTTTTTTCGTCCGTATCCACACCACGACCGAGGAAAACGAGAGATGAGCATCATCGACGAGACGACCGAAAAGCTGGGGCTGGGCACCCGCGCCGTGCACAGCGCGCAGGAGATCGCCGATCCCGCCACCAACGCCCGGGCGGTGCCGATCTACGCCACCACGTCGTACGTGTTCAACGGGCCGGACCACGCGGCCAGCCTGTTCGGGCTGCGGGAGTTCGGGAACATCTACACGCGCATCATGAACCCGACCACGGACGTGTTCGAGAAGCGCATCGCGGAGCTGGAAGGCGGCACGGCGGC
The DNA here is from genome assembly GCA_036259455.1 of Longimicrobium sp. GTDB lineage: Bacteria > Gemmatimonadota > Gemmatimonadetes > Longimicrobiales > Longimicrobiaceae > Longimicrobium. Next base: position 1,790 of record DATABT010000369.1, read on the forward strand.
GGTGGCGGTGGCCAGCGGGCAGGCGGCGCAGACGCTGGCGCTGCTGAACCTGGCGCAGGCGGGCGACAGCATCGTCGCGTCGTCGTCGCTGTACGGGGGGACGTTCACGCTGCTCAAGTACACGCTTGGCCGCCTGGGCATCACCACGCGCTTCGTGGACGGAAACGATCCGCGGGCGTTCGCGGACGCCATCGACGAAACCACGAAGGCGGTCTACGTGGAAACCATCGGCAACCCGCGGCTGGACGTGCCGGACTTTCGCGCCATCGCCGATGTCGCGCACGCGGCCGGCGTCCCCGTGGTCGTCGACAACACCTTCGCGACGCCCTTCCTCTTCCGCCCCATCGAGCACGGGGCGGACGTCGTCCTGCACTCCGCGACCAAGTGGATCGGCGGACACGGGACGGCCATCGGCGGCGTGGTGGTGGACGGCGGGACGTTCGACTGGGCCAACGAGCCGCGCTTCAGGAACTTCTACGTGGACCCGGAGCCCGCGTACCACGGGCTGAGCTTCGCGCCGGCGTTCGGCAACATCGCCTTCGCCATCCGCCTTCGCGTGCTGCTGCTGCGGGACGTTGGCGCGGCGCTCGGCCCCTTCAACTCCTTCCTCTTTCTGCAGGGGCTGGAGACGCTGCACCTGCGCATTCAGCGCCACGCGGAAAACGCGCTGGCCGTCGCGCGCTTTCTGGAGGGCCATCCGGCGGTGACGTGGGTGAGCTACCCGGGGCTGGAGTCGCATCCCACGCACGCCGTGGCCAGGCGGTACCTGGAGGGCGGGTTCGGCGGGGTGCTGACCTTCGGCGTGCTGGGCGGCGAGGAGGCGGCCAAGAAGGTGATGGCGGAGAGCAGGCTCTTCTCGCTCGTGGCCAACGTGGGCGACGCCAAGAGCCTGATCATCCACCCGTGGAGCACCACGCACGAGCAGCTGGAGGACCGGGAGCGGATCGCGGCGGGCGTTACGGCGGACCTCATCCGCCTGTCGGTGGGCATCGAGGACGTGGCCGACCTGACCCGCGACCTGGACGCGGCCCTGCGCGCGGCGGTCGGGCTATGAGCACGGAGCCGCTGGTCGTCAAGTTCGGCGGCACCGCCCTGGGCTCGCCCGCGCGCATCCGGCGGGCGGCCCGGCGGGTGGCCGCGCACGCCCGCCGCGGGCGCCCGGTGGCCGTGGTCGTCAGCGCCATGGGCGGCGCGACGGAC
>DATABT010000370.1:0-14846 GCA_036259455.1 Longimicrobium sp.
AAGGAGAGGACGCGGAGGCGATGATGCCGTCTCCGCGTCCTCTCTTCTTTCCCGCCGTGTCACGCGCGTGACGCTCCGCGTCAGCGTGAGCCGCGGAAGACGTAGTAGTCGCTGTTGGCCCACAGGTCGTGCGGGCCGAAGCCGATCAGGTCCGTGGGCACGCCGCCGGCATCCATGGTCGCCCAGGTGTCGCCGTCGTAGTGCATGATCCCGCAGACGTTGGCGACGAACAGGTCGTCCGGCGCGGTGCCCCACGCGCTCAGGTGCGGGCACGAGGGCAGGCCGGGGACCGGGCTCCAGGCCGTGCCGTCGTAGTGCAGCACGCCCTCGGTGTAGGGGGCGTACACGTCGGTGGGCGACAGCCCCCACACCGAGATCATGAACTGGCCCTGTCCCTCCAGGCCGCTGGTCATCGCCGTCCACGCGGTGCCGTCGTAGTGGAAGATGGAGCCGTCCGCGCCCACCGCGAACACGTCGTCCGGCCCCGAGCCCCAGACGCCGGACAGCGCCGGGACGGGCATGGTGTCCCCGGGCACCCACTGGCCACCGTCGTAGTGCACGATCAGCCCGCCGTCGCCCACGGCCCACACGTCGTCCGGCCCCGAGCCCCACACGCCGTAGAGTGTTTCGCAGCCGCACCCCAGGCCGCTGTCCATCTCCTCCCACGCGGTGCCGTTCCAGTGGACGATGGTGCCAAGGTCGCCCACCGCGAACACGTCGCTGGCCGAGGAGCCCCACACGTCCCACAGCTCCTCCTCGTTCACCGGCTCGTCCGCCGTCCACGTGGAGCCGTCGTAGCGCATCAGCGCACCGGACGACCCCACGCCGAACATCCGGCTGGAGGAGGTGCCCCACAGGCCGTTGACGAAGACTTCCTCGTCCTGCAGCGATGGGCGGAAGAGGAGCAGGCTCTGCTCGTGCGGCATCTGCCCCTGCACGAAGAGCTTGAACTGAAAGCTCTCCACCTCGGGGTCCGTCTTGAAGCGCCACGTCTTCGGGTCCGAGACCTCCGCCGTGTACAGCATGGTGTCGTACGCGAAGTACGGCGCGGGCGCGGCCAGGAAGATGTCGCTGCCGTCCTCGTTGTGCACCGCGACGGAGCCCGAGCCGGCGGTCACGTCCGGGCCCGTGTAGAAGAAGACGCGCAGCCCCGTGGCCGCCAGCTCGTCCGGCGTGCCGAACGCCTGCGCCATCAGGTTCTGCACCGTGACGTCGATCTGGAAGATGCTGTCGGACGGGTTGTAGCCCCCGCCCGTGTTCTGCAGCCGCACGTACACGTTCTGCCCGCCGATGATGAGGCTGGGGTACGACGGCGAGCCGTCCGCCGTCTCCGCCGCGCAGACCAGGCTGGCGCGGGCGACGGTGGCGGTGCAGGTGAGCTCCGCGCGGAACCCGCCGCCCGGCGAGGGGGCGGGGGTGGAGGGGACGGCGGTGGGGAGGTCGGCGCAGGCGGCGAAGAGCGCCAGCGCAACGGGTACCGCGGCGAAGGTCCTCATGGGGGGACGGCCTCGGCGCTGCGGGGGAAAGGCGCCGCGCGCGTGGACGCACGCGGCGCGCAGGGGGGGACCCGCCGGACCCGCGCGACCCGCCGCGGACCCGGTAGTCCGAAGGTATGCGCCGTGCGCGCCGTCAACAAGAGCACGGCAAGGACAATCCTGGACCCGCGAAAGGCCTTCGTCTTGCAGCGACCCGGCGCGGCGTTTTTCCGGAAACAGACCGCTGGAGCCGATGTCCGAGCCGCTCGCCCCCGACTCTGCCGCCGAGCTGGCGCCCGGCCACCTCTCCGCGCCGCAGCTGGTGCAGCTGCTGGACGCGGTGGAGCAGGCCGTGATCGCCACCAACGTACGGGGCGAGATCGTGTTCTGGAACCGCTGCGCCGAGCGGCTCTACGGCTGGCGAGCGGAGGAGGTGCTGGGGCGCGACGTGGTGCAGGTGGTGCCGGCGGAGATGTCGCGCGATCAGGCGGAGGAGCTGATGGCCCGCCTGCGCGCGGGCGAGCGGTGGCAGGGCGAGTTCCCCGTGCGCCGCCGCGACGGCTCGCGCTTTCACGCCTGGGTGGCGGACGTGCCCATGCTGGACGAGCAGGGGCGGGTGATCGGCATCGTGGGCGTCTCCAGCGACCTCACCCGCCGCCGCGCCACGCAGGAGGCGCTGGGGCGCGCGGAAGAGGAGGCGCGGCGCGAGCGCGAGCGGCTGTGGAGCGTGTTTCGCCACTCGCCCGCGGCGCTGGCGCTGGTGCGCGGGCCCGACCACGTGTTCGAGCTGGCCAACGCCGCCTACGTGCGCCTGGCGCAGCGCGAGGTGGTGGGCAGGTCGCTGCGCGAGGTGTTCCCCGAGCTGGCGGGGCAGGGAATCCTGGAGCTGCTGGCGGATGCCTGGCGCACCGGCCGCGCGCACGTGGGCATCGAGCGCAAGGTGTGGCTGGCCGGGCGCGACGGCGAGCTGGTGGAGCACTACTTCGACTTCACCCTGCAGCCCCTTCCGGAGGCGGACGGGACCACGGAGCGCATCCTCGTCCAGCTCACCGAGGTCACCGGCCAGGTGCACGCCCGCCGCGGCGCGGAGCAGGCCCGCGTGGCCGCGGACGAGGCCAACCGCGCCAAGAGCCAGTTCCTGGCCAACATGAGCCACGAGCTGCGCACGCCCATCAACGCCATCACCGGGTACGCGGAGCTGCTGGAGCTGGGGATCGGGGGCGCGCTCACGCAGCAGCAGCGCCACCACGTGGACCGCATCCGCAGCAGCAGCCGGCACCTGACCACGCTCATCAACGAGGTGCTGGACCTGGCCAAGGTGGAGTCCGGGCAGATGACGGCGGAGCGCGAGCGCGTCCCCGTCACCGACGTTCTGACGGACGCCCTCACCCTCGTTCAGCCGCAGGCGGCCCGGCGCGGCCTGCGCCTGTACGACCACACGGCCGAGGCGCGCGGCGCGGAGCTGATGGGCGATCGCGACCGCGTGCGCCAGGTGCTGGCGAACCTGCTCTCCAACGCCGTCAAGTTCACGGAGCCCGGCGGCCGCGTGAGCGTCTGCGCCAGCGTGACGGACGAGCCGGACGGCGACGCGCGGCTCCCCGGCGACGGCCCGTGGGTGCGCGTCGACGTGGAAGACACGGGGGTGGGGATTCCGCCCGAACGGCTGGCGACCGTCTTCGAGCCCTTCGTGCAGGTGGATGCCAGCTACACGCGGCAGGCCGGCGGCACCGGGCTGGGGCTGACGATCAGCCGGCGGCTGGCGCGGCTGATGGAGGGCGACCTGACCGTCCGCAGCACCCCGGGCCGCGGCTCGTGCTTCACGTTGTGGCTCCCCGCCGCGCCGGAGGCGGAGCCGGGGCAGACGGAGCGCCGCTGGCCCAGTGTGCCACACGGGATTGCGGGGCTGGGCGACGTGGGCCGCACCCTCACGCGCGTGGCCGACGCCGGGGTGGAGACGCTGGCGCGGCGGCTGGCGGAGGACCCCGCGCTCCCCGGCGCGGCGCGGATGGACAGCGTGCAGCTGCGGGACCACACGACGACCTTCCTGGTGGAGATCGGCCTGGCGATGATCACGCTGGACGACACCGGCGGCGAGCCCTCGCTGATGCGCGACGGTACGGAGATCCAGCGGGTGATCAGCGAGCGCCACGGCGCCCAGCGCGCCCGCCTGGGGTGGAGCGAGGACGAGCTGCGCCGCGAATTCCAGATCCTGCGCGAGGTCATCGGCCCGCTGGTGCGCGCCGAAATGCGCGAGCGCACGGAGGGCGAGGTGGACGTCGACGTCGCCCTGGGCGTGCTGGACCGCCTTCTGGAGCAGGCGGAGATCGTCAGCCTGCGCGGCTTCCGCCACACGCTCCAGCGCGAGTGAGATGCGATGGAGTGATGCGGGTTTCGCCCGCTGGGGGCCCTGACCCGGCCTCGTTCCTCGGCCACCCTTTCCCACTAACCCGGTGTCCATCGAAGTGGGGCAGGTCCAGCGTCGGCCCCCGTCCGCGCGTCTCCGCGACGCACCGTGCTGATGGGCTGCTCCCCGCGATACGCGCCGGCCGCGGCCGAAGGCGAGCAGGTGAAGCCCCGCCGGGCGAGCTCCGCGAGCCCAGGGCGGGGCTTGTGGCCGTCATAGCCCCGGGCTTCAGCCCGGGGTGCTATGGTCGTGGTCGCGGCAATCGTGGTGCGGTCGTCGCGGTGTTGGTGTGGGCGGGGGTATCGCACGTCCGGACGTCGCCCCGCCCCGTGGTCATCCCAGCTCCGCCAGAACCCGCCGGAGCGCCGCCGCCACGGACGTGACGTGCGGTTTGTCCAGCAGCGTGCCGTGGTTGCCCGCGACCTCGTGCACGCCAAATCCGCCATCCGCCAGCCGTCCCCAGAACCGCAGCGTCTCCTGCGCGGTGGAGAGGTACGCCGAGCCGCGCGTCTGAAAGTAGGTGAGGCGTCCCGCGTACGGCCGCGGGCTCCAGTCCACCATCGCGTTGTGGTTCGCCATCCGCACCCGCGTGAGCTCCGCCACCTCTGCCAGCCGCGACTCCGGCAGCAGGTTCTCCCCCAGCTTGCGCGCGGCCAGCCGCAGCTGCGCCTCCGGCTCCAGCGCGCGCAGCGCGTCCACGGTCACCGCCGCCGTGCCCCCCCAGCCGAACAGGTCCGTGAGGATGCGCCGCAGCACCGCCGCGTGGTCCAGCGGGAACCGGGTGTCGTTGCGGTGCGGCGGCACGCCCGTGTCCAGCAGCGCCAGCAGCTCCACCGCTTCGCCGGCCGCGTGGAGCCGGCGCGCCATCTCGAGCGCCGCGATCCCGCCGTACGACCATCCGCCCAGCCGGTACGGCCCCCGCGGCTGCGCGCGCCGCAGCCCTTCCACGTAGTACGCCGCCATGGCCTCCACCCCCTGCAGCGGCGGCCGCCCATCCTCCAGCCCCCGCGCCTGGAACCCGTACATCGGCTGGTCCGGCGCCATGAGCGCGGCCAGCTGGGCGTAGCACGCCAGGTGTCCGCCGCCCGCGTGGACCAGAAAGAGCGGCCGCGCCGTCCCCTCCGGCTGCAGCGCGACCACGGGAAGCCGCACGGACGGGCGCCGGTCCGCCACCGCGCGCGCCATCTGCTCCACCGTGGGCCCCTGCAGCAGCGCCGCGACCGGCACCGTCTCGCCCGTGGCCTCGCGGACGCGCGCCAGCAGCCGCAGCGCCGCCAGCGAGTTGCCGCCCAGCGCGAAGAAGTCGTCGTGCACGCCCACGCGCGCCACGCCCAGCACCTCCGCCCAGACGCGCGCGATCGTCTCCTCCTCCGCCGTCCGCGGCGCGACGTGACCGGCCTCTTCCGGTTCGGCGAAGGGCGGCGCGGGAAGGGAACGGCGGTCCAGCTTTCCCGCCGCCGTCCGGGGGATCGCCTGCACCGGGGCGTACACGGTGGGCACCATCGCCTCCGGCAGCCGCTCGCGCAGGAAGGAGCGGAGCCCGGCGAATGAGGGGGGATGATGCGCGGCATCCCACACTACCCACGCCGCCAGCGCCGCGCCCGTTCCGCTGCCGTACACACCGGCGGCGGCGTCGCGAATGGCGGGGTGTGTGCGCAGGGCGGTCTCCACCTCTCCGGGCTCGATGCGCACGCCGCGCACCTTGACCTGCGCGTCCGCGCGGCCCAGGAAGGCCAGCGCGCCGTCGGACCGAACGCGCGCACGGTCCAGCGTGCGGTACATCCGCGACCCCGGCGGCCCGAGCGGGTCGGGGCGAAAGCGGTCCGCCGTCAGCCCCGGGCGTTCCGCGTAGCCGCGCGCCAGCACCGTTCCCGCCAGCCAGAGCTCCCCCGGCTCGCCGACGCCGCACGGCCGCATCCGTCCGTCCAGCACGTACGCGCGCCCGCCCCCCACCGCCGCGCCGATGCCGATCCGCTCGCTCCCGTGCGGCACGTCCGCGTACGTCGCGAAGACCGTCGCCTCCGTGGGGCCGTAGATGTTGATGGCGCGCGCCGCCGGATGCCGCGCGTGGATCTGGCGCACCAGCGCGGGCGACAGCGCCTCGCCGCCGATGACGAGCGTGCGGATGCCGGGCGGCATTGCGTCCGCCGCCAGCCGCTCCGCGGCGATCGTCGGGACCAGGAACGCGCTCCGCACCGGGCGCGACGGCGGCGGATTGGCGAGCGGATCGTCCACCAGCACCGTGGCCCCGCCCCAGCAGAGCGGGCCGAAGATCTCCATCACCGACGCGTCGAAGCCGATGCTGCTGCACGCCAGCATCGACTCGCGCTCCGCGGGCGGGAGCATCGCGCGGACCGTGTGCATCAGCGCGAACACGCTGGCGTGCGTCACCTCCACGCCCTTGGGCCCGCCCGTGGAGCCGCTGGTGAACAGGACGTACGCCAGGTTCCGCGCATCCACCGCGACCGCCGGATCGTGTGCGTTTACCGCCAGCGCGGGGACGGACTCGATCGGAATTTCCGTCACATCCGCGTCCGCCAGACGGCCCGCGTGCGCGCGGTCGACGAGCACCGCGCGGGCGCCGGACGCGCGCACCATTGCCGCCAGGCGCCCGGGCGGATTGCGCGGGTCCAGCGCCACGTACGCGGCGCCCGCCTTCCACACGCCCAGGAGGGCGGCGATCAGGGCCGGGGTGCGCTCCATCAGCACGCCAACGCGCGACTCCGGCCCCATCCCCCGCGCGATCAGGTGGTGTGCGATGCGGTTCGCGCGGCGGTTCAGCGCGGCGTACGGCACCTCCTGGTCCGCCCACGCCACGGCCAGGGCGTCGGGCGTGGCGCCCGCCTGCGCCTGGATCAGGCGGTGCGCGCACCCGTCCGCCGGAGCCTCGCCGCCCCGCCCGGAATCCGCCAGCGACCGCCTCTCCTCTGGCGAGACGAGCGGGAGGTCGATGACGGGCGCCGCCGGATCGTCCGCGAAGGCGCGCAGCGTCGCCGTGAAGCGATTCGCCAGCCGCTGGATGGTGTCCGCCTCGTACAGCGCCGTGGGATATTGCAGCTCACCGCGGATTCCGCCGCGCGCATCCACCAGGTTCACCATCAGGTCGAAGGGTGCGGCGGCGGTGTCCACGGGGAGGCGCGCCGCGGCGATGCCCGCGAGCGACATCGAGTCCTCCTCCGCGGGATCCAGCGAGACGATCACCTGCACCAGTGGCGGCCGGGCCGGATCGCGGCGCACCTCCGCCGCGTCCACGGTACGGTCGAACGGTGCGCCCGCGTGGTCCTGCGCCTCGGCAACCGTCCGCCGCGCGACGGCGATCAGCGCGCGGACGGGCGCATCCGCATCCACCCGCATCCGCAGCGGCACCGTGTTGACGAAGAACCCGACGGCCGCCTCCGCGCCAGGCGCCTCGCGGTTCGCCACCGCGCTGCCGATCACCAGGTCCGCCTCGCCCGTGACGCGGTGCAGCACGGCCGCCACGGCGGCAAGGAGCACGGAGAAGAGGCTGGCCTGTTCTCGCACCGCCAGCGCGCGGACGGCATCCGACGTCTCCGGCGACAGCGCGAACGCCACGCGGCTTCCCGCGAACGGCTGCGCGGCGGGGCGGGGACGATCCGGCGGCACCTCCAGCACGTGCGGCGCGCCGGCCAGCGTCTCGCGCCACCACTCCACCGCGCGCGTGTCGACCGGCCGCGCGCGCTGCCACGCCGCGAAGTCCGGCAGCTGCAGCGGCGGATCGGCGAGGCGCGCATCCCGCCCCTCCACGCGCGCCGTGTAGATCGCGGAGATCTCCCGCAGCAGCACGGGCGTGGACGCGCCGTCGGAGGCCACGTGGTGCAGCGCCAGGGCCAGCACGTGCTCGTCGTCCGCCGTGCGGATCAGCAGCGCGCGGAACGGCGCCTCGCGCGCCAGGTCGAATCCGCGGGAGAAGAACTCCGCCAGCGCCTCGTCCGCATCCCCCGGGCGAATCCGCAAATCGTCGTGCTCGATGCGGACGCGCTCCGCCGGCCCCGCCTCCTGCACCGGCTCACCATCCACCTCGCGGAACCGGAGCCGCAGCGCCTCGTGCCGCTCCGCCACGCCGCGGATGGCCGCCCCCAGCGCCTCCCGGTCCAGCGCGCCCCGCAGCCGCAGCGCGACGGGGATGGTGTACGCCCCGCCCTCCGGCGCCAGGCGGTGGATGAACCACAGCCGCCGCTGCTCCCACGAGAGCGGCGCGGCGGCTTTCGCGCGCCGGGGAATGCCGTCCGGCGCGCGCACGGCGGCCACGCGCAGGCGCTCCAGCAGCGTGCGCTTGGCGTGCGACAGCCCGGCGATGCGATCCTGGACGTCCGACATGGGGAAGGCGGGATGAACGGCGGTACGGACGGGGACGGGCGACGTACAGATATAGCGGCACCGCGGGGATTCTCCAATGCGTCCGTTGCGGTGCGGGCGGCGGCGTATTAGGTGTGTGCTGGTTCGAGGCGATTCACATTCATGCGGAGGGATCCATGGCCGAAGTGTACCGGGGGCGCAAAGCGTGGCTGGACAAGCCGCTTCTCACGATCGAGAACGATGCGGCGTACGTGGGGCAGAGGGAGTTCGGAGAAGACCCGGTGCTCGCGTTCGACGGGGACAGGATCTATCGCGGCCGCAGGGGAGTGCTGGACATGCCCGTCGCCGTGGTGGACGGGGACCACGTGTACAGATGGCCGCGTGGATTCATGGCGGACCCGGTCGCCACCATCCGCGGCGCGGAGGTCCACGCGCGCAAGGACTGGACCGACACGCCCATCGCGACCGTCGAAGGCGGAGGGCGGATGAGCGCTGCCTGCGCCGCGGTCTACCTGCTGATGATGTAGGCCGGTCTCACCCTCTGAGCCCACTCCCATGCGCGTGCTCCTGCCGATCCTGATGATCCTTGCCTCCTGCCGCCCCGCGAATCCGCCGAGGGAGGCGCACAACCCCGCGCAGGCGCCGCCGGTGGATTCCGCGCGCGTGGGCGACGTGCGGCAGGTGGCGGGATGGGCGTACCAGCGCGAAGTGTCGGCGGACCTGGATGGGGATGGACGTGCGGAGCGGCTGGTCATCACCTCCGACGTGACCATCCACACGGACGGCAGCCCGCTGTGGGAGGACGGGCACCGCTGGGCCGTCTTCGCGAGGTCGCCGGACGGCCAGCGGACGATGCTGTACAGCGCCTTCGTTCCCAACGGTTTCGCGGAGGCCGCCGTCCTCCAGCCGGACGGCCGGGGCCGCCGCCGCGTGCTGGTGCAGGAGCGCACGCCGCAGCAGGTGCGTGTGCTGGACATCGAGTACCGCGCCCCGCACGACGCGCGCTCCACTTCCAGCGCGTACTACCAGATCGAGCGCTGGCTGCCGGGCAACGCCTCCCTCCGCTGAACGTTGCCCGCCATCCCGCGGTTCACATCACCCGATGTCCTCACGGGTGCGACAGGTCATTTGACCGATTGCCTTCGCGCGCTGGTTGCGCTACCGTTCGCGCCGTCCACGCGGCCCGAACGGGCGACATCGATCCACGGAGATGTTGATGTTCCTGCAGCGCTTCTACGACGACCAGCTCGCCCAGGCCAGCTACCTGCTGGGCTGCGCCGCCACCGGCGAGTCGCTGGTGATCGACCCCGGCCGCGACGTGGCGCAGTACCTCGAGACCGCGAAGCGCGAGGGTCTGCGCGTGACGCACGTCACGGAGACGCACATCCACGCCGACTTCGTCTCCGGTGCGCGCGAGCTGGCCGCGGCGACGGGCGCGCGGCTGCATCTTTCCGCCGAGGGCGGCGCGGAGTGGCAGTACGCGTACGCGCAGGAAGACGGCGCGACGCTGCTGCACGACGGCGACGTGTTCCGCGTGGGCAACGTGCGCATCGAGGTGATGCACACGCCCGGGCATACGCCGGAGCACGTGTGCTTCGTCATCACCGACACCGCCGCCGCGGACCGGCCGATGGGCGTGTTCACGGGCGACTTCGTCTTCGTGGGCGCGGTGGGGCGGCCGGACCTGCTGGAGCGCGCCGTGCACCAGTCGGGCACGATGGAGAAGGGCGCGCGGCAGCTGTTCGCGTCCCTTCAGCGCTTCAAGAGCGCGCTGCCGGACTGGGTGCAGCTGTGGCCCGGCCACGGCGCCGGCTCCGCCTGCGGCAAGTCGCTGGGCGCCGTTCCGTCGACCACGCTGGGCTACGAGAAGCTGTTCAACCGCGGCCTGGCGGAGGCGGACGAGGCGGCGTTCGTGCGCGAGGTGCTGGCGGGCCAGCCCGAGCCGCCGATGTACTTCGCGGAGATGAAGCGGATGAACCGCGAGGGCCCGCGGGTGATGGGCGCCCTGCCGCGCCCCCCGCGCCGCGCGGACGCGGAGCTGGCGGACGTGCTGCGCGCCGGTGCGCCGGTGGTGGACGCGCGCCCCGCCGCCGGGTTCGCCCGCCGCCACGTGCCGGGGACGCTGAGCGTGCCGCTGGGCAAGAGCTTCACCACCTGGGCCGGCTCCGTGCTCCCGTACGACCGCGACTTCTACCTGATCGCCCCCGACGGCGCGGACGGGGCGCGGATGGAGCAGGCCGCGCGCGACCTGGCGATGATCGGCTTGGACCGCGCCGCCGGCTGGTTCCCCGCCTCCGCCGTGGACGCGGCGATCGACGCGACGGGGAGCGCCGGGCAGGTGCCTGACGTGCAGCCGGACGCGCTGGAGGGAACGCTGGCCGGCGGCGCGGAGCTGGTGGACGTGCGCAACGCGTCGGAGTACACGGCGGGGCACCTGGCCGGCGCCGCCAACCTCCCTCTGGGCCGCCTGGCCGAACGGCTGGACGAGCTGCCGCGCGGCCGCACGCTGGTGGTGCACTGCCAGGCGGGCGGCCGGGCCAGCGTGGCCGCCAGCCTCCTCGCCGCGCGCGGCTTCACCGACGTTCGCCACCTCGCCGGCGACTACGCCGGCTGGAGCCAGGCCGGCCGCCCGGTGGAGAAGGGCGAGCCGGTGGGGGTGTAAGGGCCGTATCACCACGCGCAAGCCACCACGGGCCGAAGCCCGCGGCTGGAAATGCCAGAAGCCCCGTCTCGGCGCCGCTGACGCGTCGCCGAACGGGGCTTCAACCGCTCGCGTGAGGCCCAGGCCTACACTGCGTAGAGGGTCCTTGCCACGGCGTCCGGGTCGTCCCAGCGCGCCGGCCCTGCATTCCCGGGCAGGTGAAGCCCCGCCGGGCGAGCTCCGCGAGCCCGGGGCGGGGCTCATGGCCGTTCCAGCCGCGGGCTTCAGGCCCCGTGGTGCGGAGGCGGCGGTGAGGATTGCTACGGCAGCGGCAGGCGGTCACGGATGAGGAGGAGGATGGCGTTGTGGGGGACGATCTGGTACTTGTTGCCGTCGATCTCCACCTCCACGGCCGGGCCCTTGAGGAAGATGGCGTAGTCGCCCTTCTGCGCCTGCAGCGGCACGTAGCGCAGCTCGGTTCGGGTGCGGCCGCTCCACGGCTCGCCCTCGGTGGCGGCCTCGCCCAGCGGGTAGCCGGGGCCGGTGTTCACCACGTGGCCGCACATCACCTCCTCCTTCTGCGCGACGCCCTGGGGCAGGAACAGCCCCGACGGCGTCTTGTTGCTCTCCACTTCGGGCTTGACGAGGACCTTGTCCCCGATCAGGATCACTTCGCGGCTCATCCGGATATCGTCCAGCATCAGTGTGTCTTTCGTCGCAAGCGGGTCACGCGCCGAAGGATAACGATTCCCGCGCGGTTCCGCAGGCCCGCGTCACCGGCATCCCGCGGAACGGCAGTCACGCAGAGCGGTTCTGCGCCGGGCACGGCGCGCTGCATGCAGGGGCCGAACGCGGCTTTCGGCAGGGGTCGCAAGGGGCTAAACTGTCGCGCGACGGGCGCTCCGCCGCACCGGGGAAGGGATACGGTGCGGGGGCGGCGGAGCGCCGTTCCTTTCCGTTCCAGGCACCAGGAGACGTTGATGAGCAACAGCTTCGGGGCGCGCTCCACGCTGAACGTGGGCGGCCGCGAGTACGAGATCTTTCGACTGGACGCGCTGTCCGGCGAAGGCGTGGACGTGAGCCGCCTGCCGTACTCCCTGCGCATTCTTCTGGAGAACCTGCTGCGCTTCGAAGACGGCGTGACCGTCACGCGCGAGGACGTGCTGGCGCTGGCCAAGTGGGATCCCGGGGACGCGCCGGACCGCGAGATCGCCTACACCCCCGCCCGGGTGGTGCTGCAGGACTTCACCGGCGTACCCTGCGTGGTGGACCTGGCGGCCATGCGCGACGCGATGGCGGCGCTGGGCGGCGACCCGGCGCGCATCAACCCGCTGCAGCCGGTGGAGCTGGTCATCGACCACTCCATCCAGGTGGACGCGTTCGGCACGCCGCAGGCGTTCGAGCAGAACGTGGAGCTGGACTACCAGCGCAACGCCGAGCGCTACGCCTTCCTTCGCTGGGGCCAGCAGGCGTTCCAGAACTTCAAGGTGGTGCCGCCCAACACGGGCATCGTGCACCAGGTGAACCTGGAATACCTGTCGCGCGTGGTGTTCTCCACGGACGAGAACCCCAACCTGCCCAGGGGGCGCAGCGGCCTTCCCGCCGCCTATCCCGACACCTGCGTGGGGACGGACAGCCACACGCCGATGGTGAACGGGCTGGGCATCCTGGCGTGGGGCGTGGGCGGCATCGAGGCCGAGGCGGCCATGCTGGGCCAGCCCATCAGCATGCTCATCCCCGACGTGATCGGCTTCCGGCTGGAGGGCGAGCTGCCGGAGGGCGCCACGGCCACGGACCTGGTGCTCACCGTCACCGAGATGCTCCGCAAGAAGGGCGTGGTGGGCAAGTTCGTGGAGTTCTACGGCCCCGGCATAAGCGCGCTGGCGCTGGCGGACCGCGCCACCATCGGCAACATGTCGCCGGAGTACGGCGCCACCTGCGCCATCTTTCCGCCCGACCAGGTTACGCTGGACTACCTGCGCTTCACCGGCCGTCCGGAGGAGCGGATCGCGCTCGTCGAAGCGTACATGAAGGAACAGGGCCTCTTTCACGGCGCGGACAGCCCGGAGCCCGTGTTCACCGACACGCTGGTGCTGGACCTGAACACGGTGGAGCCCAGCATCGCGGGTCCGCGCCGGCCGCAGGACCGCATCCCCCTCAGCAAGGCCAAGAAGGCGTTCAAGCAGGCGCTCCCCTCGCTCAAGCCGGCCAAGGGGACGGCGGACAGCCACAAGGACGCCGCCAACGCAGACAGCGGCGAGGGCGCGGACAAGGTGGGCGTGTGGGGCGAGGGCACGGGCGCCAGCCCGGACGCGCAGAAGGTGCTGGTGGAGGACGCGGAGGCCGTGCTGGACCACGGCTCCGTCGTCATCGCCGCCATCACCAGCTGCACCAACACCAGCAACCCGTCGGTGATGATCGCCGCCGGCCTGCTCGCCCGGAAGGCGACGGAGCGCGGGCTGACCCGCAAGCCGTGGGTCAAGACGTCGCTGGCCCCCGGCTCCAAGGTGGTGACGGAGTACTACGAGAAGGCCGGGCTGATGCCGTACCTGGAGAACCTGGGCTTCAACGTGGTCGGCTACGGCTGCACCACGTGCATCGGCAACAGCGGGCCGCTGCCGCAGCAGATCTCCGAGGCCATTCAGAAGGGGGGGCTGGTCGCCTGCTCGGTGCTGAGCGGCAACCGCAACTTCGAGGGCCGCATCAACAGCGACGTGCGGGCGAACTTCCTGATGTCGCCGCCGCTCGTGGTCGCCTACGCCATCGCCGGGCGCATCGACTGGGACCCCTACAACGAGCCCATCGGGGAGGACTCCGAAGGGCGGTCGGTGTTCCTGAAGGACATCTGGCCCACCAGCAACGAGGTGGCAAGCGCCATCCAGTCGTCCATCGACAGCGCCATGTACACCCGCAGCTACGGCGCGGTGTTCGAGGGCGACGACCGGTGGAAGTCCATGCCCGTTCCCGCCGGCGACCGCTTTGCCTGGGCGGAGGACTCCACGTACGTGCGCCAGCCGCCCTACTTCGAGAACATGGGCCGCGACGCGCCGGAGACGGTGAGCGACATCACCGGCGCGCGGGCGGTGGCGCTGCTGGGCGATTCGGTGACGACGGACCACATCAGCCCCGCGGGCTCCATCAAGAAGGACTCGCCGGCCGGCAGGTACCTGGTCGAGCATGGCGTGGACCCCAGGGACTTCAACTCGTACGGCGCCCGCCGCGGCAACCACGAGGTGATGATCCGCGGGACGTTCGCCAACGTGCGCATCCGCAACCAGCTGGCGCCGGGAACGGAGGGCGGGTACACCACGTACTTTCCCGAGGACGAGATCACCACGATCTACGACGCGGCCATGCGCTACCAGGCGAACGGCACGCCGCTCGTGGTGCTCGCGGGCAAGGAGTACGGCAGCGGCTCGTCGCGCGACTGGGCGGCCAAGGGCCCGTACCTGCAGGGGATCAAGGCGGCCATCGCGGAGAGCTACGAGCGCATCCACCGCTCCAACCTGGTGGGGATGGGCGTTCTGCCGCTGCAGTTCATGCCCGGCGAGAACGTGGAGTCGCTGGGCCTCACCGGCCGCGAGCGCTTCGACATCGCGGGGGTGGCGCAGGTCATTGCCAGCAACCTGGCCACGCGCGAGGTGACGGTGCGCGCCACGGGCGAGGACGGCGCGGCGAAGGAGTTCCGCGCGCTGGTGCGCATCGACACGCCGCAGGAGGTGCTGTACTACCGCCACGGCGGCATTCTGCAGTACGTGCTGCGCCAGCTGCTGGGCGGCCGCGACAAGGCGGAGGCCGTGTCGCCCGCCGTCGCCGGCGCGCCCGTGACGCACCACAGGACGGACGACGAGGGGAAGGTGATCGAGGGCTCGATTGAGTCGTTCCCCGCGAGCGACCCGCCGGCGTACTGAACGGACGGCAGGTGCGAGAGTGCGAAAGTGGCGCTCTCGCACCTTTCGCGTTGCGGCTGAGCTCCAGGTCCGGTACGGTGGGGTGGAGGCGATCCGCG
>DATABT010000371.1:0-10375 GCA_036259455.1 Longimicrobium sp.
CTCCGGCTAAACCGAACGCGACCCGGCCGGGAGCCCGTCTCCCGGCCGGATCGTCTTCACACCACGCCCTACACCACTGCGCCGGAAAAGATGCAGGGGGGCTGGAATCCATCCGTTCCCATCCACTTCGACTCCATTGACGGCAGTCGTCGCCTCGACTAGCGTATGCGCTCCCTGCCGGTTCCCCGCCCGCGACCGCAGTCCATCCGCCGCCTTGGGAGACTCCATGCCGCCAGCCACCCCCGCCACACGTCGGTTCGCCATCGCCGCGCTCGCGCTGCTGGCCGCCTGTGCCGACGGCGCCCTCGTCGCGCCGCCGGAAGACGCCGCCCCCGCGCCCGCGCCGCTGGCCATGCTGCATTGCACCGCGGACGTGCGCGCCCAGTCGCTGCGGTGCGATCCCGCGGCACAGTCCACGGGCGGGGGGAGCGCCAACCTCATCCTGGGCGGACAGGGTAGCTTCGTGCGGCTGGCGAGCAGCGGCATCAGCTACGACGCGACAACCCAGATATTCAGGGTCAACGTGACCGTGCAGAACCTGCTGGGGCAGCCCATCGGCACTGAGGACGGGACCACGGTGGATCCCGATGGCATCCAGGTCTTCTTCTTCGAGGGCCCCACGGCGTCGGTGGGCAACGGGCCGGTGCAAGTGGCCAACGAGGACGGCAACGACATGTTCCTGGGCTCGCCGGAGCCGTTCTTTCGCTACGTGGAGCGGCTGACCACGGAACAGACGAGCGCGGCGCACGAGTGGCGCTTTGCCGTCCACAGCACGGTGGAGCGCTTCATCTTCTCCGTCTACGTCTCCGCCGCCGTGCCGGACGAGAACGCGCTGAACGTGATCGACACGGACCCGCGCACGATGGCCGTCGGCGGCTACCACTCCTGCGCCATCACCAGCGGCGGTGAGGCGTACTGCTGGGGAGCGAACGACGACCAGCAGCTGGGGAGCGCCGCCGCAGACAGCGTTCCGCGGCCGGTGACCGGCGGCCACTTCTGGCGCACGCTGGCGGCCGGCCGGTTCCACACCTGCGGCATCACGACGGAGAACGCGGCGTACTGCTGGGGCGACAACCAGGACGGGCAGCTGGGAGATGGCGGCGAAGACGACAGCGCCACCCCCGTTCCCGTGGCCGGCGGCATGAGCTGGATGCAGATCGACGCCGGCGCCGCCCACACCTGCGGGGTGACCACGTCGTACGAAGCGTACTGCTGGGGCTACGGCCTGGAGGGACAGCTGGGCGCGGGGGATTCCGCGTCGTCCAGCACGCCGCGGCCGGTGTTCGGCGGGCGCAGGTGGGTCGCGGTGGACGCGGGCACCACCCACAGCTGCGGCATCACCCGCGGCGGCGCCGTGTTCTGCTGGGGCAGCAACCTTGACGGCGAGCTGGGGACGGGCGGTGCTTCCGCCGGCCGTCCCGCGCTCGTGGCAGGCGGACACGCCTGGCGCTCGGTCAGCGCGGGCGAAAGCTTCTCCTGCGGCACCACGTCGCTGGGGGTGGCCATGTGCTGGGGACTGGATTCCTACGGGCAGCTGGGCAACGGCGCGGCGGGCGCGTCGCCCACGCCGGTGACGGTGTCCGGTGGGCTGGAGTGGGCGCGCGTCACCGCCGGGCGCGAGACGGCGTGCGGCATCACCACCGGCGGCGCGGGATACTGCTGGGGCTACAACAACACGCGCGAGATCGGCGACGGCACCGCCGACCCGCGCGACGCGCCGGCCGCCATCCTGGGCGGCCAGCTGTGGACGCAGATCGACGGCGGCGATTACCACACCTGCGGCATCAACGAGGACGGCGTGGCGCGCTGCTGGGGGTACAACGAGTTCGGCCAGATCGGCGACAACACCACCGACAACCCGCCAGGGCCCATGACCGTCTCCGGCGGCCACACCTGGGCGCAGTAGCGCGCCGGAAGACACACGGCGGACGCGGTGAGAAAATGGAGCATGGGCGCGGAGAACCAGGGAGTTTTCCGCGCCCTTGCTTCGCTTCTCGCACGCCCGGGGAACATCCGCTTCCGTGCGCGCACGCACCTTGCTTGGCGCCACCCGCGCATTTCAACGGGAGACGAGGATGAGACGATCGATTCGATGCCATGCGTGGGCGGCCCTTGCCGCGGCGGCGCTGTCGCTGGGCGGGTGCGTGATCCAGGACAGGACCGACGAGACCGACGCCGGCGACGGCCCGGTTGCGCAGCAGCAGCCCGGCGCGGTGCCGGCGGGCCAGCCCGCGGCGCAGCCGGCGCCGACCCCCCCTCCCCCGCCGCCGGACCTGCGGCTGGAGGTGAACGTGGAAGAGCGCGAGCTGTACGTGTACCGGAATGACGAGCGCATCGCCACCCACCCGGTGGCGGTGGGGACGAGCGAGTGGCCCACGCGCACGGGCGAGTGGACCATCGGCCAGGTGGTGTGGAACCCCCGCTGGACGCCGCCGGAGGAAGAGTGGGCCAGGGACGAGGAGGTCAAGGAGCCTGGCGACCCCGATAACCCGCTGGGCCGCGCGCAACTGGTGTACGACGCGCCGCGCAGCATCCACGGCACCAACGAGCCCGAGTCGCTGGGCAAGGCCCAGTCGCACGGCTCCATCCGTGTGGCCAACAGCGTGGCGGTGCAGCTCGCGCGGATGGTGATGGAGAGCGGCGGCGCCGGGAAGGACGAGGCGTGGTACCAGCGCGTGCGCGACAACCGCCGGGAGCGCGTGGAGGTCGCCATCCCCAACCCCATCCCCATCCGCGTCGTCTCCGGCTCCGGTTCGGGCGATGAAGACGGCCGATCGGACGACAAGGGCGGATCGGAGACGTCAAAGTCCGGCTCCGGAAACTGACGATTGCCGGGGTGCTCCGGCCTGTTTGAACGCACGGTCCGCGGAGTTGGAAAGAGAGTACGCAGGGGAGTTGGACTTCCTCTGCGTACTCTCTTTTCCACTCCGCGTACTCGCGTTCTGCCGGTGGCGTCGCGGGATGGGTCAACCGCACCATGTGGGCGGCGGAATCCAACCGCATCTTGATGCGCACGAGGCCGGGGCGCGGGCAGCCGGAAGAAAATCGCTGAAACACGATGACGGCCGCCCTCGTAATTCCGTGCCACGCCAGAGGATGAGTCCTCGGGCGCAGCGGACGAAGCGGTGCCGGGCGGGTCCCGGCCGTGCGCCGTCCGCAACATCGAACCGATACCGAAGAATGATCTCGATCCGTCAGGTGGTTCCCGCGCTGCTCGTGCTGACCACCACCGCCGCCGCCCCCGCGCGGGCGCAGCAGGCCATGGAGATCGTCGTCAACATTCCCGCCGGGCGCCTGGACGTGAATCAGGGCGGCGAGCGCATCCGCAGCTACCCGGTATCCGTTGGCACCGCCGCGCACGCGACGCCCACCAGGCAGGCCGGCATCACCCGCATGGTGTGGAACCCGTCGTGGACGCCGCCGGACAGCGAGTGGGCCCGCGACGAGCGCCCCGCCGGCCCCGGGTGGAACAACCCCATGGGCCGCGTAAAGATGCACCTGTTCGAGGACTACTACGTGCACGGCACGCCCGCGCGCAACGAGCGGTTCCTGGGCCGTCCCGCCTCGCACGGGTGCATCCGGATGCGCAACGAGGACGTGATGGAGCTGGCCCGCCTGGTGCTGACCGCCGACGGCGCCCCGGTGAGCACCGAAACCATCGACCGCCTTGCCGCCAACCCGCGGCAGACCCGCGAGATGCGCCTGAACGGCCGCGTGCGGGTGCGCATCGAGTACCGTCTGGCGGAGCTGGAGCAGGACTCCGTCGCCCTGCACCCCGACGTGTACGGCCGCGCAGCCGGCCGCTACGCCGCCCGCGTGCAGCATGAGCTGTCGGCGCTGGGCCAGGACGCCACGGTGGTGGAGCGGATGGCCATCACCCGCTCGCCCGGCACCGCGCTGCGCATCGCCCGCTCGGGCCCCGCGCCGGTGCGTGAGGTGCCGGTGCGTGCAATGCCGGCCGCCGCGGCGGCCGACGTGGTGGCGGTGCTGCGGTAAAGGGAACAGGGAATAGGGAATAGGGAATAGGGAATAGGGAATAGGGAATAGGGAATAGGGAATAGGGAATAGCCGGCAACGGCGGACGCCCTTCCTCGAGCGAACGAGCGCGCCCGCCGAACTTCTGGCTGGCGCGCTAGCTTTGTCCCCGCGCCGCGGCTGTCATTTCGAAGGAGGCGCCCGCGTGTTCGCTGCCGGTGCAGGGACCCGGCGCGCCGACTGAGAACTCTATTCACCCGTGCTGGTGACCCGTTTACTCGCTCCAGGTTCGTTCCCATTCATCCAACGAATGCGCCGCACCTTCCCTTCGCCCCGGACCCTGGCGCCGAAAGGACCTTGCCAGCACAACCGAGGCTGTCCCTCAACCACGGAACTGGCTCCTTGGCTGGGAGAGAAGGTCCTTCGGTCGCGTGCAAGCGCTTGCGAAAGTTCGAGTTCCGCACGTGCGCTCCCGCAGGATGACGTCTTGCGAGTTGTTGCTGCGGCCAAAAGAAAGAGGGCGTGGAGGAAAGTCTGCATCCACGTCCTCTATCCTTTCATCCCGCGTTACAGGTGGTGCGGAGCCTACGGGGAGGGCGTGCCGAACGGGATGCGCTCGGGCATCTCGGCGATCACGTACGCCATGACGGCCATCGCGGCGACGGACTTGCCGACATCGGCCGGGTCCAGCTTGTCCGGCGTGTCGGCCGCCGTGTGGTGGTACCAGAAGTAGCGGCTCCCGTCCACCTGCAGCCCCATCCCGGGCACGCCCAGCGCCATGATGGGCCCGATGTCCGCGCCGCCGCCCCCGCGCGTGATGCTGTCCGCGTCGATGGGCGCCAGCAGCCGGCCCACCTGCTGAACGACGGCGAACGCGGCGTCCGGCCCCGTGAACCCGAAGCCCCGCGGCGCGAACACCCCCGCGTCGCTCTCGATGGCCAGCACGTGGTTCGCGATCTCCGCTCGGTGCGCGTCACGGTAGGCGTTGCCGCCGCGCAGGCCGTTCTCCTCGTTGGTCCACAGCACCACGCGCACCGTCCGCCGCGGGCGCAGGCCGAGCACCTTCATCAGCCGCACCGCCTCCCACGCGGCGATGCAGCCGCCCGCGTCGTCCATCGCGCCCGGCGCCACGTCCCAGCTGTCGATGTGCCCGCCGATCACGATCACCTCGTCCGGCCGCTCGCGTCCGCGAATCTCCGCGACCACGTTGCGCGACGCGGCGTCCGGCAGCGTGTGCGCCTCCATCCGCAGCCGGACGCGCGGCCGGTCGCCGCGGTCCTGCATGCGCCGCAGCATCATCGCGTCCTCCATCGACAGCGCCGCCGCGGGGATTTGCCGCACGCTGTCCGCGTAGCGCATGCCGCCAGTGTGCGGCGTCTG
The DNA here is from genome assembly GCA_036259455.1 of Longimicrobium sp. GTDB lineage: Bacteria > Gemmatimonadota > Gemmatimonadetes > Longimicrobiales > Longimicrobiaceae > Longimicrobium. The sequence continues at coordinate 5,356 of DATABT010000371.1, forward strand.
CATCCCGAACGGGCCCACGGAGCGGATCAGGCTGGCCACGGCACCCGCCCGCGCCGCCGCGATGGCGCCCGTGCTGCGGTACTGCACCGTCTCGCCGTACGATGTGAACGGCACGTCGAAGAGCACGATCTTTCCGCGTGCCTCCGACGCGCGGCGCTGCAGCTCGTCGAAGCTGCCGACGACGAGCACCTCGCCCTCGATCCCCTCCGCCGGCGTACCGATGCTGCCGCCCAGCCCCAGCATGTGCAACTCCACCTCGCGCGGGGCGAGGAGAGTGGCGGATTCGCGGCCGCGGACCCAGCGCGGCACCATCACCGGCTCCGCGTGCACGTTCTCCAGCCCGTCCGCCTGCATCTGCGCCAGGATCCAGTCGATGGCCTGCTCCAGCTGCGGCGTGCCGCTGAACCGCGGCCCGAAGCGGTCCACCAGTTCCGCGATGCGGTTCCACGCCGCGCTGTCGGCCGTGGCGGCGCGGATCAGGCTGTCCGCCGCCGCCTGGTAGCGCGCCACGTCCTGTCCCGCCGCCGGTGTGGCGATGACGGCCGTGAGGGATGTGATCGAGAGAAGACGACGCAGTCTCATACGCGCAGCCGGATCGGGGTTTCGGTGCATGGGATGCACACAATCTGCGGAATCTTTGTCCGTCCGGCCACTCCGCGCTTCGGGACGCCGGCTTCAGGTGTCCGCGTACATCTCGGCGACGGTGAAGTGGATGGCTTCGCCCTCAGCCACGCGCGCTTCAACTGACGCATCCTGGAACCCGCGGCCGGAGAAGAGCGCGTAGGTGACTGAACGCACACCGCTCAGCTGCGGGACGAGAATGTCGGCGCGGCGCTGGAGGCTATCCAGGTCGGCGGACGAAACCTGACCCCACTTCGCCTCTCCCAGAAGCACCTCCCCATGGGCACCCAGCGCGACCACGTCCACCTCCTGCTGGCCATCTTCCGTCCACCAGGCCCCCACCTGCACCGGCCGGAACGGCATGCGCGGATGACGGCCAAACGCCACGAACGAGCGGCACGCCTCTTCGTAGATGTCTCCCATGTGCCGATCTATCCGGGGCTCCACAACAGCGCGCCACAAGTCTTCGGGCTCACGCAGGGTTGCCAGCCCGCGAGCGCGGATGTCGGCGATGATCCGGTACCAGAAGAGCAGGTAAGGATCCGTCACCCTGTAGCGCAGGGATTTGGGTGCGGGGTTGGGGTACTCGGTAATGGGCGCTTCGCGCCGCACCACGTCCATGTCCATCAGCCAGTCCAGCGGACGCTTGAGCGCGGCGGTGTTCTTTCCCGTGCGGTTGGAGATCTTGTTCCAGCGCGTTTCGCCACCGGCGATGGCTTCAAGAATCGAATAGTGCGCCTCCGCATCGGGCACAAACGCGTCAAACACATGCACCGCCTCGTCGTGAAGCCGCGATGCCGGGTTCAGCAGCAGCCGGGCGGCATTCTGAGCAAGCGTCTTTCGCGGGTCCACCATGCGCAGCTGCCCCGGAAGGCCTCCGAGAATTCCGTACAGAAGCATGCGGTCGCGCGGCTTGTACTTCGGGACGAACCGCGCCGCGTCGGCGTAGCTGAATGGCCGGACGTTCAGCTGCCCCGTCCGGCGTCCGTACAGCGGCTGGTCGGCTTCGGTCAGCCGCTTCATTGCCGCGACGTGCGAGCCGCTGAGTACCAGCTTTACGCGCGAGCCAGGGAAGCGGTGGTCCCACAGGCTCTGCAGGATGCTGGTGAGCGCGGGTGCGGCGTCCGCAAGGTAGGGAAACTCGTCGAGCACGATGACGAGCCGTTCGCCCGACGTGCGCTCGAGAATGTACCCGAACAGGTGTTCCCAGTCCGGCAGCACCACGTAGCGGAGCGCGGGATCATCGAAGTGCTCCCCGACGATCTGGCTGAGCGTGGTGAGCTGCTCCTTTTCGCTTCGCTTGGTAGCCTGGTAGTAGATACCGTCGGCGGACGCCGCAAAGCGGGTCAGCAAGTAGCTCTTGCCGGCTCTGCGCCGCCCGGTGATGATGTACAGCTCCGGCTCATCGCTCTCCAGGCAGGCAGACAAGTCTGCCCATTCAGCATCCCGGTCGAGGACGTCATCAGGCTTGATCACTGGGTGATGCCTCCTCTTATACGCCCGATCTAACTTACTTGTGGGTAACTTACACTATTGTAACTTACAACTTGGTAACTTACAAGTCTGTTAGTGACCTCGGGTGTGCCGTTTAGAGGGCCCCTCCCTGGGCAGAGGTATGAAAACGAGGACGGGAAGGCGGATATCGTCCTTCTTCCGCCTCCTCTCTCCTTTCCTCCGCGCCCTCTGCGCGACACCGGCGGATTGGCGGCTAGTCGCTGGTCACCACCACGCTCTGCACGATCTTGCCGTTCCGCACGATGGCGTAGCCGGTGTGCTTGCCCAGCTTCTTCCAGGTGTTGGACGGGTTCGCGAATGCCCACAGCTCGTCACCCTCGCCCGCCTGCGCCTTGAGCTTCTCCCACTCGCGGCGAATGCGCAGCGCGGGCATGGGCGGCAGGTCGCGGTGCGTGGCGATGGGCCGGTTCTCCACCCGCTGCGTCAGCCATTCCTTCGGAATCTTCATTCATCCTCCGCGCATCGGGTGGGGATCGTTCGTATCCACCAAGTCTAACACGAACGCGGCGGATGCGGAGGATGGATCAGAACGCCGCGCGGATGCCGAGCAGGAGCGTGCGGCCGGGGACGATGGTGAGGTTGTCGGGCTCGCCGCGCTGCCGGTCCAGCAGGTTCTCCGCGGTGAGGACGAGCATGGTGCCGCCGGGAAGGTCGAACGTGGTGGTCGCGTTCAGGCGCGTGACGCCGTCGTAGCTGCGCCAGTAGTCGCGCAGGTGCGCGCCGGACATCTGCTCACCGCGGCGGGTGAGGGACTGGACGTCCCGGGCGAGCGCCAGGCGGTCGTAGTTGATCCAGTCGAACGCGCGGTAGGCGGTCAGCGACGCCGTCCAGCGCGGCGCCGTCCACCCCGCGGTGCCGCTGAGGGTGAGCGCGGGCACCTCCAGCATCCGGTCACCCGCGCGCAGCTCGCCGCCGTAGCCGGACATCACGTTGCGCACGCGGCTGTCCACCGCGGCGGCGGGGCCCTCCGGCGGGAGGGCGCCCCGGCGAAAGGTGCCCTGCATCTCCCATCCGCGGTTGGAGATCTGCCCCAGCGTCTGCAGCGAGAAATCCGTCTCCCGCGACCCGCTGAGGGTGTTCGGCGGCAGGGAGACGCGCTGGATGAGCCCGGAGGCGAGCTGGTCGTACGCCGTCACCTGCAGCGAGAAGGTGCTGCCGAGGACCAGGTCGAATCCGCCCTCCAGCCCCGACTGCCGCTCCGGCGGAAGCTCCACCGCGCGCATGTAGACGTTGGTTCCCCCCCACGCGTGGTTGCGGCCGGGCGTGCGCGCGGGACGCATGCCGCTGCCGTACGCCGCGCGCACCTTGAGCGACGCCCCGCCCATTTCCGTCACGTACACGGCGCCGAGCACGGGGAGCGCGGCGTACTGGTTGCCGATCAGCCCCTCGTTCCGCTCCAGCCGCAGGCCACCCGTCAGGTGCAGCCGGTCGTCCAGCGCCGTGGTGGCCTGCGCGACCACGCCGGTGCTCTGCGTCCAGGCGACGATCGGCCCGCCGCCCGGAAGCACCTGCTCGCGCAGTGCGGAGTGCTCCGCCGCCAGCGTCAGCGTGACCTCCGTCTCCCCGTCCACGTCGAAGCGGCCCACGCTGCTCAGCCGGAGCGTGCCGCGGTCCGCGCCGCCGGAGGTGCCGCGCCAGACCCCCTCCGCAAGGAAGGGGATCGGCGAACGGTCGTCGGGGACGCCGGAGAGCCGGTCGCCGTCGATTCCCGCGATCAGCGTGTGCGTCCAACGCTCGTCCGGCGCCACCTTCACCGTGGCGCCGACGGTATACTGGCGCATCGACTGGCCGTGCGCCTTCAGCGACGCCAGCAGGCTGTCGCCGCGCGGGCCCATCGCGTCCGCCAGGTCGGGGTTTATGGCGCTGCCGGCCCGTGCGTCGTAAAAGCGCAGGAATCCCGTCGTGATGCTGCGGGCGCCCACCTGCCGCGCGCTCGCGCTGGCCAGGAGATAGCGGCTGGCCCCGTCCGGCAGAAAGTCGCCGATGCCGCCGAAGCCCACGTCCAGCCCCGCGGAGCGCACGCTGGTCCCCGTGCGCAGCGCGATGGCCAGCTCCTGCGCCAGCGCGCCGCCCGCCCCGAATTCGCTCTCCGCCCGGCCAAAGCTGCCGCGGATGCGCACGGGCGCCGTGCCGCTGTCCGTGCCCTCGTGGCGGGTGACGATGTTGACCACCCCGCTGATGGCGTCCGTGCCGTAGAGCGCGGCGCCCTGCGGCCCGCGGATGACCTCGATGCGCTCCACCGCCTCCGGCGCGATCTGCGTCACCAGCAGGGGATTGGCGACCTCGATGCCGTCGATGAACACCTTGGGCGCGCTGAGCCCAAAGCTGCTGGCGCCGCGGATGCTGCCGTAGCGCGCCAGCATGCTGGTGGGCGACTGCTCCCATCCCCACGGCCCGCTGGCGGCGGTGCCCAGGATGCGGGTGAGCGGTGCCGTCCCCTCGCGCTCCAGCTGCTCCCGCGCCACCACGTCCAGCACGTACGGCAGTGCACGCTGCGGCCCGCCGCCCGCGCTCCCCGTCACCACCACGCGTTCCAGCGGCACCACCCGGCTGAACTCCTCCGCCGGCAGCGTCCCGTCCGCGCCCGCGCGGCGCGGCGCCAGCACCACGTGGTCCTCGCCCGCGACCACGGGCTCCACCCCCGTGCCGCGCAGCAGCTCGGCGAGCGCGTCGCCCACGGTGCGGGCGTCGCGGGTCACGCACACGCGCTGCTCCAGCGGCAGCAGCTCGGCACTGTAGGAAAAGCGGATGCGCGCCGCGGCGGACAGGCGGTCCAGCGCGTCGCGCAGGGAAAGGTCGCGGGCGGAAAAGGTGAGCGCGCGGTCCAGCGGGGCCGGCCACGCGCGCGGCGGGGGGGCGTACGCGGCTGCGCGCCCGTCCGGGC
>DATABT010000372.1:0-5738 GCA_036259455.1 Longimicrobium sp.
CGGAGAGCGGCGCGCGGCGGGGGATCGAGCCGCTCTGCGCGTGGTACTCCGTCCGCTGCCTGCCGCACGTCGAGCGGATGATCGACGGTGACGAGCGGCGCATGCATCTGCTCATCGACCGAATCCGGGCCGATGTCATCCCGATCCATGAGGTGCGGCGGATCGGCGATCCCGGCATCCTCTTCCTGAACGTGAACACGGTGGACGACCTGCGCAGGGCGGAAGGCCACGGACAGCCGCCGCCCGCCGTCTGCATCATCGGAAAGAAGAACAGCGGCAAGACCACGCTGGCGGTGGCGCTGCTGGCGGAGCTGCGGCGGCGGGGGCTGCGCGTGGCCTCCATCAAGCACGGCCACCACGCCTTCGAGACGGACCAGGCGGGCAAGGACAGCTGGCGGCACTTCAACGAGGGGGCGGCGGAGGCCACCATCATGGCCGGCGAGGGGAAGATCGCGCTGGTGATGCGTATGGACGGCGAGCCCGATCCCGTGCGGCTGGTGCGCGACTTCTACACCGGCCGCGGCTACGACCTGGTGCTGGCGGAGGGATACAAGGCCGGGCCGTTCCCGAAGATCGAGGTCTTTCGCCCTGCCCTGCACGACCGGCCGCTGCTGGACGACGCCGGCGACGCCGCCGCCTCCTGGATCGCGATGGTGACGGATGATGCAGACCTTCAGGCGCCGGTGCCCGTCATGGTGATGGATGCGGAGCATCCGGAGGCGCACGTGCGGCGCGTGGCCATGCTGATCGCCAGCCGCTTCGTGGACGCGGCGGAAGATGGCGACTGACCGCGCGGCGGACTGGCGTACGGCGTCGGAGGCGCTCGACGCGATCCTTCGCGGCGTTCCGGTGCTGGCGCCGGAGGAGCGGCCGCTGCTGGACGCGCTGGGCTCCGTACTGGCGGAAGACGTGTCGTCGCCCGTGGACCTGCCGCCGTGGGACAACAGCGCGATGGACGGGTTCGCCGTGCGCGCGGCGGACGTGGGCGGGGCGTCCGCGGAGGCGCCGCGCGTGCTGCGCGTGGTGGACGACGTTCCCGCCGGCCACTTCGCCGCGCGCCCCGTCGGCCCGGGAGAGGCGATCCGCATCATGACCGGCGCGCCGGTGCCGGACGGCGCGGACTGCGTGATCCGCGTGGAGCACACGGACGGCGGCGCGGCGATCGGGACGGCGGAGGGCACCGTCCGCATCCACAGCGACCTGGACGCAGGCAAGAACGTGCGCCCCCGCGGCGAGGACGTGCGCACGGGCGCCGTCGTCCTCCGCGCGGAGACCGTCCTCCGCGCGCCGGAGCTGGCGGTGGCCGCGGCGGTGGGGCGGGCGCGGCTCCCCGTTATCCGCCGTCCCGTGGTCGCCGTCCTCGCTTCGGGGGACGAGCTGGTCCCGGTGGAGGGGTTCGACGAGGTGCGCGCGGGGCGGCGCATCGTCTCCGGCAACTCGTACGCGCTGGCCGCGCAGCTGGCGGAAAGCGGGATGCAGGCGCGCGTCCTGGGCATTGCCCGCGACACGCCGCGGAGCCTGCGCGAGCACCTGGAGCGCGCAACCGGCTGCGACGCCATCGTCACCACCGCCGGCATCAGCGTGGGCGAGCACGACCACGTGGTGCGCGCGCTGGCGGAGATGGAGGCGAAGGTCGACTTCTGGCGCGTGCGCATCCGCCCCGGCAGCGCCATGGCGTTCGGCCGCGTGGGCGCGCTGGGCGGCATCCCCTGGTTTGGCCTGCCGGGGAACCCGGTGTCGACGATGGTGACGTTCGAGCTGTTCGTCCGCGCCGCGCTGCTGCGGATGTGCGGCCGCGCGCGCATCCATCCCCCCACCGTCGATGCGGTGATGCGCGACGGGTATTCCGCGCGCGGGACGATGATGCATTTTCCCCGCGTGCGGCTGGCGCGCGAAACGGACGGATCCGTATCCGCGCGGCTGACCGGCTCGCAGGGCTCCGGCGTGGCGACGTCCATGGCCGCGGCGGACGGCCTTGCCATCGTCCGCGCGGACACCGTCGTCGCGCCGGGAGACCGCGTCCGCGTCGCGATCCTCGGCGGCGCGCCGCTGGTGGACGACGCGCCTTTCTGAGCGCGAGGGGGATCATGGCCCGGTCGAACAGGCGCAGGATTCTGCGGGAGCTGCGCGGCCAGGCATGGGAAGCCGAGCTCGGCGAGGCACTGCGCCCCATCGCCGCCCTGTTCGATGCGTGGCGGCGCGGCGAGGCGTCCGCGTTCGACCTGAGCGACGCGATCCATCGTTTTCACGACGGCGACAGCCGCGAGATCTGGGAAAAGTACCAGTGGCGCGACACCGAGATGCTGCTCGCGGCGGCACTGGAAGACGGGTATCTTCGCCGCGATCAGGTGCCGGACGACGTCTACGCCTACCTGCTTCCGCACCTCGAACAGCTCCGCGCCTCCCGGGCGCGGTGGAAGCGGAGGGAGGAGTCTGCGCCGGAGGAGGACCAGGAAGCGTGATCCGCGGGGCGGGCCACTGTGTGCCGCGGGTGAAAGGACGCGCCCTCCCGAACCATCCACGGATTCCGATCGATGACACCCACCGAGCAGGCGAACCTGGCGCTGGCGCTGGACTACACGGCGTCGCTGGAGAACGGGGGGGTGCCGGAGCTGCTGGAGCGCGTGTTCACGCCCGACGTGGTGCAGGAGGAGTTTCCGAACCGGCTGATGCCCAACGGCGCGCGCCGCGGCCTGGCGGAAATGCGGGCGGGAGCGGAGCGCGGCAGGCAGGTGATGGCGTCGCAGCGCTTCCAGGTGCTGTCGTCCATGCCGAGCGGCGACCGGGTCGCGCTGGAGGTGCGGTGGTCGGGCACGCCCGCCATTCCGCTGGGGTCGCTGGCGGCGGGGGACACCATGCGGGCGCGGTTCGGCGTGTTCCTGGACGTTCGCGACGGGCGCATCGCCGCGCAGCGCAACTACGACTGCTTCGATCCGTTCTGACACGCGGCGCGGGCGTTGCGTCTGGAATCATCGGCACCAGACGGAGATGACGATGGCGACCGGACCCGACCCCAACCGCTTCACCCCCGACGACCCGGAGACGCGGCCGCAGGACTACCGCCGCGGCGACAGCCTGGGCGACCTCAAGAGCACGCGGCTGGGGCTCCCCACGCTGGGGGTGGGCGTGCTGGTGATCGTCCTTTTCCTGGTGTTCCTCTTCCTCACGCGCTGATCTCCGCGCCACTCCCCCGTTCCACATGCGCACACCCATCCTCCTCCTCGCCGCCTCGCTCTCCTTCGCCGCCTGCATGCGCGGCCCCTACCACCTGCAGCCGGGCGAGATCGCGGCGTACGATTGCGACGGCTTCAGCTTCAGCGCCGAGGCCAGCCTGAGCCGCGCGCGCATCACGCTGCAGGACGGCCGCATCTACAGCCTGGTGAGCGCCGGACCCGGCCGCGGCTACGTGGGCGATGGCGTGCGGCTGTTCGTCTCGCAGCGCGCCGCGCGCCTGGAGATGCCCGGCGTGCTGTACAGCCGCTGCCGGCGCGTGTGAGGGTGAACGGATGAGGGGGTGAGCGGGGTGGCGAGCGAACGGTTTTCGTGCGCTCGCCCGGAAACCACGGGTTGAAACCCGCGGCTACAAAGGCCACAGGCCCGGTTTCCGCTCGCTTACGCTCGCGGAACCGGGCTTCAACACCATGGGCGCTTGTGCATCAACCCACGCCAGGCGCGCGGACCCTGCCCATCCGAGCAGGTGAAGCCCCGCCGGGCAAGCGCAGCGCGCCCAGGGCGGGGCTTATGGCAGTCCTGGCCGCGGGTTTCAACCCGTGGTTCGGTGGCGGAGGAACGAGCCATTGTCATCACCCGTTCACACGTTCACCCGTGCCCTCCCTCCTCCAGCTTGAACCACAGCTTCACCTTCACCTGGTACTCGCGGATCTCGCCGCCGCGGATGTAACCGCGCTGCTCCACCACTTCCATCCACTCCAGGTCGCGCATGGTCTCGCCCGCGCGCCTCACCGCCTCGCGCACCGCGTCCTCGAAGCTGGTGCCCGAGGTGCCCACCATCTCGATGGACTTGAAGACTCCGCTCATCGCTCCCCTTCCCCGTTCCGGTTGTCCGGACCCCGCGTCCGGCTGGCTCTGCCCGGCGGCAAGGCATGTTCCACCCGCGCCGCAACGACGGGAACGATTGACGAGGGCGCCGCGCGGAGCGACCTTTACGGCGCGCTCCATCCGCCCTTTGCGGCCGGCGCACTGCATTCCGGCGTTGTCGCGGCTCGCGTCCGCGGCCCTCGCACCAGGCAGCCCCAGCAGGAGTTCGCAGCCATGGGCCTTCGCACTTTTGTGGCGCCCGACGGAGCCGAGTGGCGGGTGTGGGACGTCTCCCCCAGCCTGGCGCTTGACGAGAACGCGCGTGAGTGGGAGCGGCGCGGGCAGGACGTGCTGGCGTACGAAGGGCCCGAACGGCGCACGGATGAGCGGCGCAGCACAACGCCTTTCGTGAGCCCGCAGCTTTCCAACGGCTGGCTCTGCTTCGAGTCCGAAAGCGAAAAACGCCGCCTGGCCCCGCCCCCGCCCGCGTGGGAAGACGCGTCCGACGACGAGCTCGGCCGCCTGTGGGAGCGCGCCGAGCCGGTCAAGCAGCGCAAGATCCAGATCCCCGGCCTCTCGGTTCACAGCCCGCCGGAGTGATCGAACGAACGACGCGGAGGAAAAGAAAGAGGACGCGGATGAAGCCATCGTTCGCGTCCTCTTTCTTTTCTACGCGTTTTGCCCGTGAGGTTGTTTCCGCCGTACGCGTGCGGGGTAACTTGTTTCCTGAACGGACGTTCGAGCGATCCGGGCGGGGTATCTGCGCGAACGCTCGACGGGTAGATTGCGGCTCGCGCGGCACGGGCCGCGCCTCTAGACGAACGCCCGAGAGCCTGTGAGAGAGGTCTGATGTTCCACCCCTGGCACGAGATGGAAGCCGGTCCCGACGCCCCCACGCGAATGAACGTGGTGGTGGAGATTCCCCGCGGCAGCCGAAACAAGTACGAGCTGGACAAGGAGACGGGGATGTTCAAGCTGGACCGGCTGCTGTACAGCTCCGTGCACTATCCCGGCGACTACGGCTTCTTTCCCCAGACGTACGCCCAGGACGACGACCCGCTGGACGCCATCGTGATGACCACGGTGCCCACCTTTCCCGGCTGCGTGATCGAGGTGCGGCCCATCGGCATCTTTCGCATGACGGACCGCGAGGAGATGGACGAGAAGGTGCTGTGCGTCCCCGCGCGCGATCCGCTGTACGACGAGTACCGCGGCCTGCGCGACGTGGCGCCGCACTACCTGCGCGAGGTGGAGCACTTCTTCACCGTGTACAAGGACCTGGAGCACGTGCGCGTGAACCCCATGGGATGGGAGGACGAGAAGAGCGCCCGCACCACCATCATCGAGGCCATGGCGCGCTACGCCGTAAAGCGCCAGGCCGAGAACGTCGCCCGCATGGCCAGGCAGGCCGCCCCGGACCGCGAGGGGCACGAGTTGTAGACCGGGTGCGAATCTGTGGATGAAGAACGGCGGACGGGGATGATGCTCCTCGTCCGCCGTTTTTGTCGCGTTGACACCGCCTCCGCAAGGGCGGGTGAACCCGCGGCTCGACATGCCAGAGCCCCGTCTCCGCTCGCTACGCTCGCGGAACGGAGCTTCAACTGCTTTGACCCCCGGGGCGGACGTCATCCCGAGTCATCCGGCGCTGCGCGCACCTTGTGCGATGAAAGGCAGTTCTCCCCCTCCCCGCTCGTTCCTCG
>DATABT010000373.1:0-7872 GCA_036259455.1 Longimicrobium sp.
CTTCGTGCGATTGCCTGCTGGACGGATCAGCGCCCCTTGGATCCCGTGAAGAATTCCGCAAACTTCTCGATGGTGAACTCCTTGGCCAGGAAGATCAGGATGTTCGGGTTGCGTGCCTGGAAGCCCCGCACCTCGCCCCCCAGCTTGATCCCGCTCTGAGCGGCTTCCAACTCGAACGTGACGTCGTACTGCAGAAGACGCCACTTGCGCTCGCATTCCGTTGGAGCGCCTGGCTCGCGGCTGCAGGCCATCATCCGGGAGGTGCCAACCAGCGGCTGGAGCACCAGGTTGAAGGTGGACCGGCGCATGTCCAGCCGCGGGCCAGTCATGACGGCCGGCACGTACTCGGTAATCCCGATCACGCGCGTGACCGGCGCAATCTGGTTGACCAGACGGTAGTTGGACGCCACGGTGACGGTGGTGTCGGAGATCACGGTGTCGCGAATGCTCAGGCGCGTGTCTTCCTTGCGGATTTCGATCTGCGGGAGCACCCAGTAGAGGTCGCGTCCGATCTCGAAGTTCAACCCCATGTAGAGGTTCAACGTGTTCTCTCGCCGCGACTGGCTTCGCTCGAAGACACGTCGGCGGATCTGCCGCGTGGCACCGGAGTCCTGCGACTCTACCGGCGACTCGAAGACGAATTCGGGAAGACTGTCACGGTTGGCGTTCTCGCCTGCGGTGATGCGTCCTTGGTAGATCCCGCCCTGCACGCCCACGCCCGACCGCGCGAAGAAAGGCAGCGCTTCTCTCAGGCCGCGCGGGGGGCGAGACCACAGTCGCGGCGTGAATACGCGCACGTCGGAGTACAGGTCGTTCGCGCGCAGGCCGTCCAGGAAATCGAAGCTGGCACCGATGGACACCACCGCCTCCGCGTCGGGTGTCGGCCGGTCGGCGCGGGGGCCGGGGGGATCCGTAGGGCCGGGAGGCGTGGCGAGCGTGAGCGAGCAGACTGGGCGCAGCGTGTTCGGCATCTGCACCGTGACGCGTTGCCCCGCGAGCTGGCGCGCGTTCGCAGTGAGGCGGAGGGAATCGGCGATGGTGGTCAGCGTGCGGCGGGTGGTGCCCAGGTACACGTCCACGTCCGCGGGCGGCTTGACGGCGGTGCGCGTGGACCCTTCCACCCGCACCACCCGCACGATCAGCGAGTCCAGCCGGCTCTTCGCGGCTACCGTGGTGTCCACCGCGACTTTGACCGGGTCCTTGTCGCGGGCCAGGCACGCCTGCGGCGCCTCGCTGGGGAACCGCACCGCGGATTCGGGGATGTCGACCTGATAGACGTAGACGGTGTCACGGCTGGACTCGGGCCTGACCGTCTGTTGCGCCGCGACCGAGCCGGCCGGGAACCAGCCGAGGAGCACGGGAATGAAGCGCGTGATGGCGCGAACGCTCGGACGAGATGAGGGCATGAGGCACCAGTCAGACGGAAGGGAAACTCGTTGATTCGCGTGCCGGTGTAGAGGGACGCATCTTTCGATTTTCCCTTCGCCGCTTCCTCCCGTACTTGGATGAATCGAAAAGAAGAGGGGCCCGCGAGTGCTTCCCGCGGGCCCTTCTTCTGCCGTCACGCTTCTGCCCTGGCGTGGCTAGGCGGTTGAGGGCGCCGCGTCCGGCGCGGGAAGGGTGAGGATGAAGGTGGAGCCGCGGCCCGCGGCGCTCTCCACCCGCAGGTCTCCGCCCATGCCGCGCGCCAGGTCGCGGCTGATGGCCAGCCCCAGCCCCGTGCCCTCGGAGCGGCGGGTGCGGCTCATGTCCACCTGCACGAACGGCTCGAACACGGAGGCCTGCTTCTCCGGCGGAATGCCGATGCCGGTGTCGCTCACGCGCAGCAGCACCAGGCCCGGCCCCTCCGCACCCGTCACCGCCTGCACCGCGACGCGGCCGCCGGGCGGGGTGAACTTGATGGCGTTGCTGAGCAGGTTGATCACGATCTGCTGCACCTTTTCGCGGTCCGCCCGCACCGCGAGCCCGGTGCCCACGTCCACCTCGAACGCCAGCTGCTTGGCCGCCATCTGCGGCTCCACCATGGGCGTGACGGCGGCGAGGAGCTCGTCGATGCGCACGTCCTCGATCATGTACTCCACCCGGCCGCTCTCGATGCGCGCCAGGTTCAGCACGTCGTTGATCAGGCGCAGCAGGTGCTGCTGGCTGCGCCCGATGCGCTCCAGCGCGCCCAGCTGCGCCTCCGTCACCGGGCCGTGGATTCCCATCTCCAGCAGCTGCACGTATCCGGCGATGGCGTTCAGCGGGGTGCGCAGCTCGTGGCTCATCACCGCCAGAAAGCTGCTCTTGGCGCGGTTGGCCTCTTCCGCGGCGGCGCGCTGGCGGTCCAGCTCCTCCGTGCGGTCCATCAGCTCGTTGTTGACCGTCTGAAGCTCCTCGGCCTGCGCCTCCATCTCCGCGGCCTGCTCCGACATCTGCTGGTGCTGAAGCTCCAGCTCCATCGCCTGCTGCTCCAGGAGCGCGTTGGCGTGCTGCAGGTCGCGGGCGTGCTGCTCGGCCAGGGCGCGGGCCTCGTCGGCGTCGCGGCGGGCGCGCAGCAGCTCGTCTTCGAACCGGCGCCGCTCGCGCACCTGCATGAACACGCAGTCGTTGGCCCATGCGCCCGCGCGCTCGTGCCGCACGGCGTTGGCCAGCACGCCCACCTCCGAGCCGTCCTTTGCCCTGAGAAGGAGAAAGATCTCTTCCGCGCGGCCGTGAACGCGCACCAGGGGAAAGAAGTGCGTCTGGTAGAAGATGCGCGCGCCCACGCTCATCAGGCTCTCGACGCGCACGCCCTCCAGCTCGCCGCGCGCGTAGCCCAGCATCCGCGCCAGCGTGGCGTTGGCGAAGGTGATGGTGCCGTCGTCGGCAAAGGTGACGATGCCCGCGGGTGCGTGGTCCAGCAGCTCGCCCAGCGCGGCCCCGTCCGTGGGCGAGGTGGTCACGCCGCCGGGGCGGGTTGCAGGTACTCCTTCATCAGACGAATGGTCTCGTCCGGGTGGCTCATGTGCGGGCAGTGCCCGGTGGCCTGCATCACCCGCAGCGTACTTCCCGGCATCTCCCGGTGCAGGTACTCGCCCACCTGCAGCGGCGCCACCATGTCTTCGCTGCACTGCAGGATGAGGGCGGGCACGCGCACGCCGGGGAGGTCGGCGCGGTTGTCCGACATGAAGGTGGCCTCGGCGAAGCGCCGCGCGATGACGGGATCGGTGGAGTAGAAGCTGGACGTCAGCTCCTCGCCCAGCTCCGGGCGGTCGGGGTTCTTCATGATGGCCGGGGCGAGGAAGTTGGCCCAGCCGATGAAGTTGTGGTCCATCATCTCCAGCAGCCCCTCGATGTCGCCGCGCTCGAAGCCGCCCACGTAAGGCGGGTCGTTGATGTAGCGCGGCGACGGCCCGATGAGCACCAGCCGGTCGAAGCGCTCCGGCTCGCGGTTGGCGGCCAGGACGGCCACCATGCTGCTGACGGAGTGGCCCACCAGGATCACGTCGTGCAGGTCCAGCGCGTGGATGACGTCGAGCACGTCCTGCGCGTAGCCCTCCAGCGTGCCGTAGCGCTCCGCGTCCCAGGCGGAGACGTCGCTGCGCCCCGCGCCCACGTAGTCGAACAGGACGATGCGGTAGTCGTCTTCGAACGCGGGGGTCACCAGCCGCCACATGTTCTGGTCGCACCCGAAGCCGTGGGCGAACACCATGGGCTGCGTGCCGCGGCCGGAGACCTTCACGTGGTTGCGCGTGAGGACGTCGGATACCATGTCCGGATTCTTTTGCCGAGGGTTGTGGAAGGACCTGCGCCGCCGCGGCCTGCAAGCATCATGCGCCGTCAGCCCTGTGCGCCGCGCCGGAAAGATCTGAACGCAGAGTACGCAGAGTTGAACGGAGAGTGCGCGGAGAACGGACCGGATCTCCTCCGCGTACTCTTTCTCTCGCTCTGCGTACTCCTGCCTTCAGGCTGTCAGGCCGGCGCGTCGGCCGCGGGAAGGGTGAGGGTAAAGGTGGAGCCGCGGCCTTCCTCGCTCTCCACGCGCAGGTCGCCGCCCATGGCGCGCGCCAGGTCGCGGCTGATGGCCAGTCCCAGCCCCGTGCCCTCGTGCTGGCTGGTGAGCCCGCGCCCCAGCTGCACGAAGGGCTCGAAGATGCGCCCCATGTGCTCCGCGGCGATCCCGACGCCGGTGTCGCTGATCGTGACCTCCACCTGCCGGTCGCGTCCGTGGCACCCTACCTCGACGCGCCCGCCGGGGCGGGTGAACTTTACCGCGTTGCTGCACAGGTTCAGGATGATCTGCTCCAGCTTTACCCGGTCGGCGCGCGCGATCAGCGTGGCGGGGCAGGGGCCCATCACCATCTCGATCTGCTTTTCCGCCGCCTGGGGGGCCAGCATGGCCGCCACGCCCTGGAGGCTCTCGTGCAGCGGCACGGTGCCGATCTGGTACTCGATCTGCCCCGCCTCGATGCGGCTGAAGTTCAGCAGATCGTTGATGATGTTGAGCAGGTGCCGCTGGGTGCGCTGGATCTTTTCCAGGTACGCGCGCTGCTCGCTGCTTACCTCGCCGCCAATCCCCATCGCCAGCAGCTCCGTGTAGCCGCCGATGGCGTTGAGCGGGGTGCGCAGCTCGTGGCTCATGGCGGCCAGAAAAGAGGCCTTGGCCTGGTTGGCGGCCTCGGCCTCCGCGGCGCGCCGCGCGGACTCCAGCGCGCGCGCCTCCGCCTCGCGCCGCTCCGTGAGGTCGCGGGTGACCTTGGTGAACCCCAGCAGCTCGCCCCGCGGGTTGCGGACGGCGGTGATGACGACGTTGGCCCAGAAGCGCGTTCCGTCCTTGCGCACCCGCCACCCCTCGTCTTCCACGCTCCCGTCGCGGACGGCGACCTCCAGCTCCCACTCCGGCTTGCCCGCGGCGACGTCTTCCGGGGGATAGAAGGTGGAGAAGTGGCGGCCCACGATTTCGTCGCGCGCGTAGCCCTTGATGCGCTGGGCGCCCTCGTTCCAGCTGCTGATGAGGCCGTCGGGGTCCAGCATGAAGATGGCGTAGTCCCTTACGCTGTGCACCAGCAGGCGAAAGCGCTCCTCGCTGGCGCGCAGCGACTCTTCCGCGTAGCGGCGCTGGGTGAGGTCGCGCGTGACCTTGGCGAACCCCACCAGCGTTCCCGCCTCGTCGCGCAGGGCGGTGATGACCACGTTGGCCCAGAACAGGGTGCCGTCCTTGCGCACCCGCCACCCCTCGTCTTCCACGCTCCCCTCGCGCTCCGCGACTTCCAGTTCCCACGCGGGCTTTTTCGCGGCCACGTCGTCGGGGGGATAGAAGGTGGAGAAGTGGCGGCCGACGATCTCCTCGCGCGTGTACCCCTTGATGCGCTCCGCGCCGGGGTTCCAGCTCATGACGTGGCCCGTGGAGTCCAGGACGAAGATGGCGTAGTCCTGGACGTGTTCCACCAGCAGCTGGTAGAGCGCCACGCTCTCCGCGAGCGCGCCGCCGGCGGCCTGCGTGCCCGCGAACACGGCGGCTTCGCGCGTTCCCTCCGCCAGCTCCGGCACGCCGGAACCGGGTGCGGCTTCCTCTTCCCACCGACTGCTCATCTGTTTTCCCGGAACGGACTCGGCGCAAAACCCCGGTGCTGCACTCGCATACTGCTGCAATTTCCGTGGTGCAGCAATGTGCATAAGGTTTGCATACCTTGGCTGCCCTCCCCGCCGAGGCCGGGGGATGGTTCGGATGCGGGGCGCGATACTGCCTTGCCGCCGTTGCGCTTACGTGCACTGGAAACAACGAGATGCCGATCCGGGAGTTCACCGATGCAGACGGAATGCGCTGGCGCGTCTGGCCCACCACGCCCATCCGGGGGAACGTGCGGCCGCAGTTCGCCGGCGGCTGGCTGGCGTTCGAAAGCGCGCACCAACGGCGGCGGCTCGCGCCCATTCCCGCGGAGTGGGAGGAACTGGATGATCAAGGACTCCGCACCCTGCTGGCGGAGTGCACGCCGGTCACGCGCGATTCCGCCGCCGCGCCTCGGCCCCTCGCCGCCGCGGGTACCGATGATCCGTCGCCCGAGCCGGTCCCGAAGTTCGAAGCCACGGTGGCCCGGGTGCGCGCGGTGATCCGGGCCGTGGAAGATACGCTGCAGCGCCGCGCGACGGGCTGAACCACGCCCGTCTACCGTCCCGGTCCGGCCAAACGAAAGGCGGCCGCGGGCCACACACCCCGGCTGCGCTGTTTCCGGCGGCTCCGGTCGCCAGCCCACGGTCCCTCCGTTCGTGCGCCGCGCCGGCGCGGTGGATGCACGTCAGCGCCCCGCGGGATCGATGATTCCGGCGTCGCGGTGCGTCGATGCGATCTGTGGCAGCCCGAGACATCGCTCACTGACCTGCTACGGGACACCCCGGCCGGGAGTGTCACGCCGCGGCACAGCGGGTCGCGGAGAAATCGGCGAAATCCCTGCGAAGTTTCCGCCTCCGGAGGGGCCCGCGGCTTGAAGCGGGGCTGCCCCACTCCCCGCGGGGGCGGACGCCCCTGGCGGGACGGCGAACTTTGTCCCGGAGGCAGCCATGCAACGTCGGCTCACGACCGCCGCACTCCTGCTCCTCGCCACCGCCGCCTGCGACCGGCCGCTGGAGGTGGCCGGCCCCGAAGACCCGGCCCTCGCCCGCGGAGGGCTGGTGCGCCCGGAGTGCGACCCGGACAACGGCGGCCTTACGCTCCCCTCCGGCTTTTGCGCGGTGGTGGTGCACGACGCCACCGTCGGCGGCAACCCGGCGCGGGCGCGGCACGTCGCCGTGGCGCCCAACGGCGACGTGTTCGTGGCCGTCCAGGGCCGCGGCGGCGGCATCCTTGCCCTGCGCGACACCGACGGCGATGGCCGGGCCGACCAGACGGCGATGTTCGGCTCCGGGCCCGGGCACGGCCTCTTCTACCAGCACCCGCACCTCTACTTCGCGCCCAACGACCGGGTGGAGCGGTACCAGATGTCGTCCGCCAGCCTGACGCCGGTGAGCGGCCCGGAGGTGATCGTCTCCGGGATGCCGGCCACGGGCGACCACGTCACCAAAACCATCGTGGTGGCGGGCAACACCCTGTACGTGAACCTTGGCTCCGCCTCGGACGTGTGCCAGGCGGTGAACCGGCAGCCCGCCTCGCCGGGCGTGGACCCCTGCCCGGAGCTGCCCATCCGCTCCGGCGTCTGGCGGTACGACGCCAACCTGCCGAACCAGGTGCACAGCCCCGCCGGGCGGTGGGTGACGGGCACGCGCAACATGGTGGCGCTGGCGCTGAACCCGCAGAACGGCGACCTGTACGGCGTGCAGCACGGCCGAGACAACCTGAACGCATACTGGCCGGCGCTGTTCACGCCGCAGGACCAGGCCGAGCTGCCCTCGGAGGAGTTCTTCCGCTTTCGCGCGGGCGCGGACTATGGCTGGCCCTACTGCTATCACGACCCGCGGCAGAACCTCAAGCTGCTGGCGCCGGAGTACGGCGGCGATGGCGAGATCGCAGGCCGCTGCGCCGCGATGGAGCAGCCCATCCTGACCTTTCCGGCGCACTGGGCCCCGAACGGATTGCTGTTCTACAACGGGGCGCAGTTTCCCGGCAAGTACCGCGGCGGGGCGTTCGTGGCCTTCCACGGCGGATTCAATCGTCCCAACCCGTTCCGCGACGAGGGATACAACGTGGTGTTCGTCCCCTTCCGAAACGGGATGCCCTCGGGCGCCGTGCAGGTGTTCGCGGACGGCTTCATCGGCCCCGGCGCCGTGAACCTTCCCGCTGACGCCGACCATCGCCCCGTGGGCCTGGCGGAGGGACCGGACGGCTCGCTCTACATCACCGACGACGACGGCGGCCGCATCTGGCGCGTGTTCCACGCCAGCCGCCGTTAGCCGGCCAGATCCGCGCGGCCCCCGGGC
>DATABT010000374.1:0-12308 GCA_036259455.1 Longimicrobium sp.
CCGGCCACTGAGCCCGGGCGGGGGCTTCACAAGCGGGGCGCACGCGTGTATATTGTGCGCCCCGCCAGTCCCCGCGCGCTGTCCGCGCAGGGCTTGCGGGACGGCCAGAAAGTTGTTAAGTTGTTGGCCTGACGGCAATTACGCACCGATAGCTCAACTGGCAGAGCAGGGGACTCTTAATCCCAAGGTTGTAGGTTCGATTCCTACTCGGTGCACTCGACATGGAGGCTGGTTTGTGCGCCCGTAGCTCAGCTGGATAGAGCGTCTGACTACGGATCAGAAGGCCGGGAGTTCGAATCTCTCCGGGCGCACCTGAAGATGCTCCTGTGGCGGAACTGGTAGACGCGCTAGATTCAGGATCTAGTGTGGGTAACCCCGTGGAGGTTCGAGTCCTCTCGGGAGCACTGTAGGAAAGCCGTGAGCCCCGTTCGTCTAGTGGCCTAGGACATAGCCCTCTCAAGGCTAAAACACGGGTTCGATTCCCGTACGGGGTACTGGTTGAAAAAAATCTGGAGGGCAAAGGGTCAGGTCCCCGCAGGAAGCAGCCCACTCTCCGGCGCGGGCGCGGGTATCCCCCGGCCCGCGATACGGTCGCTTAGCTCAGCTGGTCCAGAGCGCTCGCTTCACACGCGAGAGGTCATAGGTTCAAATCCTATAGCGACCACTTACGAAGCCCCCCCGCATTCCCGCGGCGGGGCTTTTTTGTGGTTCTTCGTCGATTTCGTTGCAGGCGAGACGATCTGTCATTCCTCGGCCGGCGCTGGAGACCTGCACCGGCAGAGATCCCACGGGCGCCTCCCTCGGAATGACGGTGCGCGGCGTCCGGGCGAGCTTCCGGCTGCGCGCTCCAACTAGTCTACATCCGCGATGAACCTTTTTTGTCGTGCGGAGGGAAGAATCGGCGGCTGCTTCCGCGTGCCGTTGCGTCCGCGGCCGCACCCGTCCAGAATCCGCGAATGAACATCGACGAGGCCTGCCTCGAAGGCATCCACCGGGACGGGTTTGCGATCGTGCCGGACGTTGCCGCGCCCGCGGAGATCGACGCGCTGCTGCACGCGCTCGCCGGCGTGGACGGACCGGCGGCCATCGCGCGGCGGGGGAGCGTGCACGCCGTGCGTGACCTGCTGCAGGCGGTTCCGCGGGTGCAAACGCTCGCCCGGTCGCCCGCCGTACGCGGCCTGGTGGAGCCGGTGCTGGGGGCGGAGTGCTTCGTCGTCCGCGGCATCCTGTTCGACAAGACGCCGGAGGCCAACTGGAAGGTGGCCTGGCACCAGGACCTGACCATCGCCGTGCGCGAGCCGCGCCAGGCGCCGGGGTTCGGGCCCTGGTCGGAAAAGGCGGGCATCCCGCACGTGCAGCCACCCGCGGAGGTGCTGGAGCGGATGCTGACGGTGCGCGTGCACCTGGACGCGTGCGGGCCCGAGAACGGCCCCGTGCAGGTCATCCCCGCCTCGCACCTGGCGGGACGGCTGGCGCCGGAGCAGGTGGATGCCTGGCGCGAGCGCGCCACGCCGGTCGTGTGCACCTCCCCGCGTGGCGGTGCCCTGGTGATGCGGCCGCTCATCCTGCACGCATCGTCCCCCTCCACGGTGCCCGCGCACCGCCGGGTGGTGCACCTGGAGTTCGCGTCCGGCGACCTGCCGCACGGGCTGGAGTGGCACGGCCGCTGGTGATCCGCCACGGGGAGTGAAAGGTCGAGGACGCGGATGCAGGCTGCTCCGCGTCCTCTTTTTCGCTCCGCGCCGCCCGTGCCGTCCGATCCGTCCGGTCCGTCCTAGCGGCTCACGGTGCCCGGCGGCGCCTGTCCCATCTCCCTCGGCAGGTTCTGGCAGTAGGCGAAGTTGACGTTGGCCTGCTCGTCGTGCGTGGGCGCGGCGCGCACGTTGGGGATGCGCTCGGCGCCGGGCAGGATGCCCATCATCGTGGCGCGGCCGGGCCCGGCGGCGCCCCGCACGCAGAACGCCTGCGGGCGCTGCATCAGCACGGGGGCCAGGTACATCATGGAGATGCTGTCCAGGTAGTCCATCAACACGTACCCGGCGCCGGCGTCGCGGGCGGCCGCCAGCAGCGAGTCGGGGCTGGTGGTGAACGGGTAGGCGCGCGACGGATAGCCCGACATCGCCCAGAACAGCGTGGGCTTGCGCGAGAGCACGGCGGAGCCCGGGGGAAGCTGGCCGCGGCTGGTGGACGCCATCGACAGAAAGTCCTGCCAGTTGGGCGGCAGGCAGGGGTGCGGGTTCTCCGGCCCGTACGCCGCGCGGCACTCTCTGGCCGCGGCGATCTCGCGCACCAGCGGGCGCGCGCCGGCCACCAGCAGCACCCCCACCAGCCCGGCGCCCAGCAGCAGCGGCTGCCCGATCCTTCGGCCGGCGGCGCCCACCACCTCGGCCGTGCAGACGAGCAGCACCGGCAGGGCGGGGAGGAGAAAGCGCTCGCCGGACCACTCCGCGGGCCAGATGAGCACCAGCCCCATGTAGAGGGGCAGCCAGATCTCCGCGAGGCCCGCCCGGCGCAGGCGCATCGCCCATCCCGCCAGCGACAGCACGGCGACCAGGATGCCGACGATGATGGCCGTGGTCGTCATCCGGCTGCCGATGAGCAGGTAGGGCAGGTGGTCGCTGGTGTACTCCACCACGTTCCGGGCGATGCGGCCCAGCATTCCCCCGAACGTGACCGTGCCCAGCGCCGGCGTGTACGGGTCCACGTACCACAGGCTGCTCACGTACGACACGTTGTCCACCAGGCGGCCGCGGATGGTCCACGCGAGCGCGAACGGCGCCACGACGGCCGCGAACAGGCTCAGCGCGCGCCACCGCCGCCGCCACGCCAGCCACCCGGCCGCCGCGACCACCAGCGGCACCCCGGCGGAGCGGGTGACGTACGCCAGCAGCACCGCGGCGGACGCGAGCGCCAGCGCCGCCAGCGCGGGCCGATCCGCATCCTCGCCACCGGGCGCATCCGCCTCCGCTCCCCGCTGGTTCGTGCGCCGCGCGAACGCCCAGAGCGCCAGCATGGTGAAGCAGTAGAAGGGCACGTCGCTCAGCTCCCACCGCGCCAGGTCCACCACGCCGGGGCTCACCGCCATCAGCGTTCCCACCGCCAGCGCCACGCCGGGGGTGGAGACGCGCCGCGCCCACAGGAAGGAAAGGGCGGCGCCCGCGGTGGAGAAGAGGATGCCGAGCACCTTGAAGCCCACCCACGGCTTGACCCCCACCGTCATCGCCGCGGCCAGGATCAGCGGCCAGCCGGGCGGATACTGGGTGTGGGCGCGCATGGCCGGGTCCCACAGCTCCTGGTAGGTGCCGCGCTCCAGGATGGACCGCGCCAGCGCCAGGTACGCGGCGTTGTCGCCGCCGCTGTGCAGCGTGGGATCCAGCGTGAGGAGCGCGAGCACCAGGTGCACGGCCGCCAGCAGCGCGGCCACCTGCCACGCGCGCACGCGCTGCGTCCACGGCTTCGCGGGCGCCCGCGGGGCGGCGGGCGCCGTCGACGTGCCACGGGGCCGGGATGCGGAGCGGTTGCGGCGCGGAGGGCTCACGAGACGAAACGCGATGGCGCTGGACCGGGAAGCCGGCGGAATCCGTGCGGAAGCGTAGAAGCTAGCGCGGGCGCGCCACGCCGACAACGCGGACGGGGCACGCGGTCCGGGCGGATGACGATCCTCCGATCCTCCCGCGGCGGATTCCGATCACCCGGTGCGCGGCGGGGGACGGCGGCGTTATCTTGTTGCGCGGCGCGGGGTGCGGACCCCGCGCCGGGTGCCGCGGGTACGCCGCGCCGCACCGGTCCATCCAGCGCACGTTCCCGGGAATTGTCTCCGCGCATGAAGCTGAAGTCCCTCGCCGCCGCCCTGGCCCTTTCGCTGGCGGCGTCGTCCGCCGCGCAGGCGCAGCTGCGGCTCGACCTGAACATCCCCACCAACCAGCTGCGGGTGCTGGACGGGGACAGCGTGATCCGCACCTACCACGTCAGCGTGGGGGTGAAGGGGCACGACACGCCGGACGGCGCGTTCACCATCGAGCGGGCGGAGTGGAACCCGTCGTGGCGCCCGCCGCCGGGACGCGAGTGGGCCCGCGACGCCCGGTTCACGCCGCCGGGACCCAACAATCCCATGGGCCGGGTGAAGCTGTTCTTCGCGCCGCTGTACTACATCCACGGCACGCCCGACACCGCCAACATCGGGCAGCCGGCCTCGCACGGGTGCGTGCGGATGCGCAACCGCGACGTGATCGAGCTGGCGCGGCTCCTTCACCGGCACGCGGAGCCGACCGTCGCCCCGGCGGAGATCGACGGCATCCTGCGCCGCTCCGGCACCACGCGCTGGTCCACCTTCCGCGCCCCCGTGCCGCTGATGCTGCGCTACGACCCGGTGGTGGTGGAGGGTGACGAGCTGCGCATCTACCCCGACGTGTACGAGCGCAGCCGCATCCACACGGAATCCGTGATCCAGGCGCTGCTGGCCGCCGGCTACAACGCCGCGTCCATCGACCGCCAGCAGGTCCGCGCCGTCCTGCGCCGCGCCGCGGACGCGGAGGGCGCCTACACCGTCCGCCTGGCCGACGCGTTCCGGGGCCTGCGCCGCCGCGACCTGGCGTCGAATTGATTGGATCGGGTGGATGATGACGAAAGGGCGAGGCCGCGTGCCTCGCCCTTTTCGTATTCGGGGAATGATCAGCGATCGCCCGCGTCCGGAGGGGCGGCGGCGCGGGCCTGGCGCAGCAGCTCGCGAATCCTGGCGCGGCCCTCGTCCAGGCGCCGGCCCTGCTCCCACGCGAACTCCTCGCCCTGAAAGTGCCGCCCGCAGCGCGGGTCCAGGCGCCAGAGCTCCATCAGCATCTCCTCCATGTCCGCGGGGAACGGATGCCTGCCGTGGACGAAGAGGTCCGTCAGCGGGTTGTCGTACACGCGTCCGTTCGGCATCGCGATTCCCGGGCGTATTGTGAGGTGACGTCGGTCCAGCGACTGCACCGAATCTTCCAGTGAACCCAGCGCGCCAGCGCCGTGATGGCGAACGCGGGCGCCAGGCCAGGGGCGGAGGGGAGCGCGGATCGCCGCGCGCACGTCAGGCCGCGTACCGCTCCCGCAACAGCTTGAGGTGATGCAGCTCGTGCCCGGCGATGTGCCAGCCCAGGGCGCGTACGCTGGCGCGGTTGCCGTTGGCGACGCCCGTGCGGGTGAGGGCGGCCTCGTCCAGACCTTCGAACAGCGCGATGGTGGCGTGGCGGACGGCGGCGTACTCGGCCAGAATGCTGCGCAGGCTGCGCGCGTTCGCTCCCGACGCGGCGGCGTAGTCGTCCTGCTCGAAGCCGGGGAGCGGCGTCGTCTCGCCGCGCGCGAAGCACAGGGCGCGGCAGGCGTAGATGCGCTCGTCGTCGACGACGTGGACCAGCGTTTCCCTGATCGTCCACTTGCCCGGCGCGTAGCGGTGCAGCAGCCGCTCCTCCGGAAGCGCGGAGACGAGATCGATCGCGACCTGCAGGTTGCCGGTCAGGTGCTCCAGCAGACGGTCGTCGTCCGGCAGCAGGTCCAGGTACATGCGGGCGTACGGCGGATACTCACCCGGACGCGGCTTCGGAATCCGCCGCATCGGCTCGGCGCCCGCCATCATCGCATCCTTCATCCCGCCTCCCGGAAGCGCCGGCATCATGGCTCCGTGCGCGGGAACGGGTCGACTTCGACGCCCATCGACTGGAGCAGGTGCATGGCGTGCCGTGAGAGGCCGCGGTCCACCTGCTCCTGGATGTCGAAGATCTCGTCCGGCTGCAGGTGATCCCAGAAGTTGCCTTCCTGGCCCGTGCGGATGCCTCGCGCATTGCGCATCTCGGTGGCGCTGCGCACCGCGGCCTGCACCAGCGCCGGCTCGGGCGTCTGGTTCAGGAACTCCAGCACGCGCTGCAGCGACGCCGCCGGGTCCGCGTCCAGCTCGCCGTACGAAAGCCGCACCAGGTCGCGGTGCGTGAGCAGGGTGGGCGCCCAGCTGTTCATGTACTGCATCCACGGGCCCAGCCCCAGTCTGGGATTGCGGATGAAGTCGCGCATGGAGCCCGCGTACTCCGGCTTTTCCTGCGTGTAGTAGGCGTACGCCGAAACCACCACGTCGTACGCGTTGCGCGCCAGAAAGACGAGCGGAAAGCCGCGGTGCAGCTCCCACGAGTACGGCTGGTGGCACACGGCGGCCAGCGGCAGCCCGCGCCGGCTGTGGAACCCGAACGCGCGGTAGCCGCGGGGGCCTTCCTCCACGTGGTCGGGCACGACGGCGAACACCGTCTGCGGCGTGACCTCCATGCCCAGCCGGTGGTGCGCGGCCAGGTAGTGGGCCAGCAGGTAGCGCAGCCAGCGGCCGCCGCTGCGGGGGTGGGAGCAGAGCAGGACGTCGGCGTGCATGCGGCGCGCGGGTGAGGGCGGGAGCGAATGCCCCTGAGCCTAACGGCGCTGCATGCGGCAGATCAAGAGCGCCGCCTCCGGTCCCGGAACGTGACTTGCCCGCCGGACGGCGAACCAGCGACGACGGGGACGGCGGATGGGGGATGCACCGGGCGCGGGGGAGCCGCGCGGCGGGGTGACGGTGGACGACTGCCTGGACGGGCGCGAGCGCGCGGCGGCGATGGAGGTAGTGCGCCAGGTGCGCCGCCGCGTGGGCGCGCGGCTGGAGTGGGCGCTGCTGTTTGGATCCAGGGCGCGGCGGCAGGCGCGGCCGGACAGCGACGTGGACGTGCTCCTGGTCTTCCGCCGCCTGCCGCCGGACCGCGAGCCGCAGGCATCGCACGCGGAACGCGTGGCGGAGCAGGTGGCGCGGCGCACGGGCGTGCCCGTCGGGGTGTGGAGCGTGTCGCGCGAGGACCTGGCGCACGGCCGCCGCACGCCCATGCTGGCGGACGCGCTGGAAGACGCCGTCCCCCTGTGGCCCGACGCCGATCCGCCGCGTGCCGCCTTTACCCCGCGCGACGCCGCCTTCTGCGCCGCGCGCCTGCTGGAGCGCGTGGACGAGGGGAGCGGCGAGGTCGCGCGCAGCCTGATCGAGGGGGACGGCCGGTGGATGCGCCGCGTGCGCGACGACCTGGTGCGCCTCTGCACCGCCGCGCTCCTGATCGCAGGTGACACGCGCCCCCGCCGGGGTGACGCCGTGCGCGCCTTTCTCGCACGGAATCCGCGGTTTGCGCTGACGGCGGAGGAGCGCGCGGTGCTGGCGTGGGCGGCGCGGTCGTATCCAGCGGGGCACCTGGAGATGGACGATGACCATCCCGTGCCGCATCCTCCCGCGTCGCCCGACGCGGTGCTGGACCTCGCGGAGCGCCTGCGCGCACTCGTCCGCACGCGCGGGAGACGGGCCGAGCGCTCAGAATCCTTCGTCCGCCGATGATGCGCATCGGCCGGTATCGAACGATCCTGCACTCACGCACTCACGCACTCACGCACTCACGCGCACACGCGCACGTCCCCCCGGGCGCGGGACTTGCTGTTTGGCACCGCTGGCCGGACCGACGGCCAAAGCCGTGAAAATCCGCAGCTTACGCAATCGCCATGAGGCTCTTTCAGGCCGACACCCGGCAGCGGCGCTCGCTGGGCGCCGTGTTCGCCATCACCTTCATCATCGTCACCCTGCTCACCGCGTTCTTTCACACGCAGGTGATGACGGGCAAGGCGTACGCGGCGCGCAGCGAAGAGAACCGCCTGCGCGGCATTCCCATCCCCGCGCCGCGCGGCACCATCCTGGACCGCGACGGCGAGGTGGTGGCCACCAGCATCACCGCCTACTCCATCGCCGTGCTTCCCGGCGACAGCGCGCTCGTCCGCAACACGCTGAACGACCTGGCGCCGTTCCTGGGCCTGGCGGGCGAGGACCTGGAAGAGCTGATGGAGAAGCGCAACCGCCGCCCCCACGACCTGCTGGAGGTGACAAACCGCGCCACCTTCTCGCAGGCCGCGGCCATCGAGGAGCGGCGCGCGGCGTTCCCCAACCTGATGGTGGTGGAGCGGCCGCAGCGTTTCTATCCCGCCGGCGAGGCCATTGGCCACATCACGGGGTACGTGACGGAGATCACCCGCGAGCAGCTGGAGCTGCCGGAGTACCGGCAGGCGGATTACAAGCAGGGGCGGCTGATCGGCCAGGCGGGGATCGAGAAGGAGTACGAGCTCACCCTCGCGGGCCGCGACGGCGCCCGCTTCGTGGAGGTGGACGCCAAGGGGCGCGTGGTGGATCCCCGCGCCACCGTGGGCGCCCGCGCGCCGGTGCCCGGGAGCCCCATCAAGCTCACGCTGGACCTCAAGCTGCAGGAGTACACGCACCAGATCTTCCCCGACACGATGAAGGGGGCGGTCGTGGCGATGGTGCCGTCGACCGGCGAGATCCTGACGCTCTACAGCCACCCCAGCTACGATCCCAACGCGTTCGTGGGGCGCATTCCCCCGCGGCTGTGGGGCGCGCTGAACACGGATCCCGACAAGCCGCTGCTGGACCGCACCATCACGGCGCAGTACCCGCCGGCGTCCACCTTCAAGACCCTGACGGCGGCCATCGGCATCCGGCGCGGGCTGGTGACGCAGAGCACGCGCATGCCCATCAGCTGCACGGGCGGCATGGCGTACGCCGGGCGCTACTCGCGCTGCTGGTACCGGCGCGGCCACGGCTCGCTGGACCTGGCGGAGGCCATCGAGAACTCGTGCAACGTGTACTTCTACCAGCTGGGCATCCGTATCGGGCTGCAGGAGTTCACACGGGCCGGCGTGCGGCTGGGCTTCACCCGGCGCACGGGGATCGACCTGCCGGCGGAGAAGTCGGGCATCTTTCCCTCGGGGCTGGACTGGTACAAGGAGCGCTTCGGGGTGCCCGCGGTGCCCTCGGACGTGATGAGCCTTGCCATCGGCCAGGGCCCCAACGCGCAGACGCCGCTGCGCATGGCGTACGTCTACAGCGCCATCGCGGGGAACGGCACGGCGCCCCCGCCGCACCTGGTTACCAACGACAGCACGGCCGACCAGCCGTCGGGAATCGACCTGGAACTGGACGCCACGGGTCTGGAGGCGCTGTGGGAGGGGCTGCGGCTGGTGACGGAGCAGGACGGCACGGCGCTGCAGAGCAGCCTGGCGCGCTACAAGCTGTACGGAAAGACGGGGACGGCGCAGAACCCGCAGGGCCCCGACCACGGCTGGTTCGTGGGGTTCGCGGGGCGTCCGGGCAACAACCCGGAGATCGTGGTGGCGGTGATCGTGGAGCACGGGCTGCACGGCGACGCCGCGGCGCCGCTGGCGGCCAAGATCGCCAACTTCTACCTGGACAAGAAGTACGGCCACCCGTTCGATCCGGAGCCCACGCTGGGCGAGCGGTGGCGCGCGGGCCGCAGCGGCACCAACGGCCAGTGGGACGCGCCCAACCGCCGCCTGGTGCCGCCCTCCAGCGCCGCCGCCCGTGGCGGAAGTGGCGGCGACCGCCGCGAGCGCCGCCGGAGCAACGACGCGGAGAGGCCGAGGCGGGAGGCGGCGGAGACGGAGTAGGTGATGGAGGGATGAACGGCGGCGGCGCCTCGGGAGGGGATCCCGGGGCGCCGCCTTTCTTTCGCGTTCCCGCAGCCACTCAGCCGGCGGAGAGATCACAGGAGCGGTCCTCACACGGAGTCAGCGGAGTCAGCCAGAGTGACGCTCCCTCGCGATCCCACGGTCGTGCGTGATACACGCTGCGGCCGGTGGGTGGCGCGAGAAAACTCTGCTGACTCCGCTGACTCCGTGTGAGGCCCCCTTCTGCTGGCGGAGCGTAATGGCCAGAGCTTGAGCAAATCACTCCCGCACTTTCGCACTCCCGCACTTTCGCACTGCGTCCTTGCTTGACTCCCCGCGCGCGGCGGGCCAAGTTGTCGCGCTTCCGGCCGGGCGGCTTTCCGAGCGCGCCCGCGCCCGTGCAGGGATACGCCGCACTATCCACATGGCGAACAAGACCAGGGCCCGCTCCACCGCCGCCATCCCCCACGGCCTCTCGCGAGAGCAGCTGCTGGAGATGTACCGGCTGGTGCGGCTTACCCGCAGCCTCGAGGAGCGCCTCGAGCTGCTCTTCAAGCAGAGCAAGGTGATCGGCGGGCTCTTCCGCTCGCTGGGGCAGGAGGGCGAGTCCGTCGCCAGCGCGTACGCGCTGCGGCGCCGCGACGACGGCACGGGCGACATGCTCAGCCCGCTCATCCGCAACATGGGCTCCATGCTGACCATGGGCACCCGGCCGGTGGAGGTCGTCCGCCAGTACATGGCCAAGGGCGACTCGCTGGCGCGCGGCAAGGAGCTCAACATCCACATCACCGACTTCGACCGCGGGTTCATCGGCCAGATCAGCCCGCTGGGCGACCTGATCCCGGTGATGGCGGGCGTGGCGCTCACCTTCAGGCAGCGCGGCCAGGACCGCGTCGGAATGGTGTACATCGGCGACGGGGCGACCTCCACGGGCGCGTTTCACGAGGGCGTGAACTTCGCCGCCGTGCAGAAGCTGCCGCTGGTCATCATCATCGAGAACAACCAGTGGGCGTACAGCACGCCGTCGCGGCTGATGACGGCGGCCAGGGCGTTCGCGGACAAGGCGGCGGGGTACGGCATGCCCGGCGAGCGGGTTGACGGCAACGACATGCTGGCCGTGTACGGCGCGTCCAGGAGGGCCGTTGACCGTGCCCGCGCGGGGGAGGGGCCCACGCTGCTGGAGTTCATGACCTACCGCCGCAAGGGCCACGCGCAGCACGACCCGCAGACCTACGTGGACCCGGCGGAGATCGAGCACTGGGCGGCGACCAACGACCCCATCGACCGGTACGTGAAGGCGCTGCTGGACAACGGCTGGGCGACGGCCGGGGAGCTGACCGCCATCGGCCAGGACATCGACCGCGAGCTGGACGAGGCGGTGGCGCTGGCGGAGCAGAGCCCCATGCCCGAGCCGGAAGAGGCGCTGACCGACGTGTACGGCGACGGCCCGGTGAACGCGCCGTGGACGCGGTACGAGCCCGCCGACCCGCGCCGAGCCTGAGCGGGAGGCGGGTACGATGGCGCGCGGACCGAACGGCGAAACCAACGACGGCCGGGAGCTCACCCCCGCCGAGTGGGAGGTGCTGCGCGCGCTGGAAGGAGAGATCGACGCCGCCCTGCGCGACTATCAGCCCACGCAGGGAAGGTTCGTGTATGACCTTCCCGACGGCGTGCGGTTGACGCCCACCATGCGGGCGCTGCTGGCGCGCTGGTACCGTGAGGCCGGCTGGGCGCGGGCGGTGGTGGGCACGGACGTGACCGGCAGTCAGTTCATCCGGCTGGATCCGGCCGGGTGACACGCCCCGAACAGGAATCAGATGGCGACCGTGATTGAAAAGCCGGAGCACGTGCGGCTTACCGAGCAGGGCAAGCCCGTCACCCTCCTGGAGGCCATCCGCGAGGGGATGTGGGAGGAGATGGAGCGCGACGACCGCGTGTTCGTGATGGGCGAGGACATCGGCGCGTACGGCGGCGCGTTCAAGATGACCGAAGGGTTCCTGGACCACTTCGGCGGGTCGCGCGTGGTGGACACGCCCATCAGCGAGATCGGCTTCACGGGCGCGGCGGCGGGCGCGGCGCACATGGGGATGCGGCCGGTCGTGGAGATGCAGTTCATCGACTTCATCTCCTGCGCGTACGACATCATCACCAACTACATCGCCACCAGCCGCTGCCGCGGTAGCGGCTGGTGGCGATGTAGTTGGTTATGATGTCGTACGCGCAGGAGATGAAGTCGATGAACTGCATCTCCACCACCGGCCGCATCCCCATGTGCGCCGCGCCCGCCGCCGCGCCGGTGAAGCCGATCTCGCTGATGGGCGTGTCCACCACGCGCGCGCCGCCGAAGTGGTCCAGGAACCCCTCGGTCATCTTGAACGCGCCGCCGTACACGCCGATGTCCTCGCCCATCAGGAAGACGCGCTCGTCGCGCTCCATCTCTTCCCACATCCCCTCGCGCACCGCCTCCAGCAGCGTGACGGGCTTGCCCTGCTCCGTAAGCCGGACGTGCTCCGGCTTCTCGATCACGGTCGCCATGTGCTCCAGGCTGGTCAGGCTCGGGTGGGGTCGGCGGGCTCGTGGCGCGTCCACGGCGCGTTGACGGGCCCGTCGCCGTAGACGTCGGTCAGCGCCTCTTCGGGCGCGGGGAGCGGGCTCCGCTCGGCCTCGGCCACCGCCTCGTCCAGCTCGCGGTCGACGTCGCCGCCGATGGCCGTCAGCTCCGCGGCGGTGGCCCACCCCTCGTCCAGCAGCACCTTCACGTACCGGTCGATGGGGTCGCTGGTCGCCGCCCAGTGCTCGATCTCCGCCGGGTCCAC
>DATABT010000375.1:0-3411 GCA_036259455.1 Longimicrobium sp.
CCACCGTCACCACCGTGTGCGCGGCGGCCGAATCCGCCTCGCCGGCGGCGCGGAGGGTGACCTGCCGGCGCGCGCTTTCGGCCGCGCGGCGGTCCGTGTCGGCGCGCACGGTGACGACGCGCTCCGCCGCGGGCGGCAGCAGCAGCACGGACGAATCGGCGCGCGGCGCATCGCCTCCATCCGCCGCCGCGCGGATCGCCAGCCGCTCCTGGACGTTCCCCCGGTTGGCGACGCGAAAGCGCACGGCGTATTCCCCGCCCGCGACCACCATCGGCGACGCGTCCACGGGCTCCACCACCACCATGCGCCGCGCCGCGACCACGACCGCCGCGGAGTCGGCGGAGCGGCCCGCGTCGTAGACGACGAGGTAGCGCCCCGCCGCGGCGTGCGCGGGAACGCGAATCCCCAGCAGCCGCAGCTCCGCGGCGCCGGGGGCAAGCTCGTTCGCGGCGCCGCCCGTGGCGCTCCAGCCGGGCGGGAGCACCGCGTTGCCGTGGATGACCGCCGGGGCGGCGAGTAGCGTGGTGACGCGAAAGGGGATGGTGACCGCCTCCCCGGGCTGCGCGGCGATCTCCATCGGCCCCCGCCGCTCCACACGCGCGGCCTGGGCCTCCACGCCAGACGCCGCGCAGAGGCCCAGGATCGCCATCGCCAGCTCGCGGCACCGCATCCGCGGTCAGAGCCGCAGCGTGTACTCCGCGCCGAACACGTCGTCCGTGCCCGTGTCCACCACCAGCAGTGCCCGGTACGTCCCCGCCGGAAGCGAGGCCAGGTCGAAGCGCTGGCGGATGGAGGTGCCCGGATAGACCAGGCCGCGCGTGCTCGTCAGCCGCCCGGCGGGCGCACCCTCGGCGTCGAACAGGTCCACGCGCAGCTCCAGCCGGTCCGCGTGCCCGCCCGTGTTGACCACGTCCACCTGCAGCGCCCTCGCCCCGCCCTCCGTGGCGAGGTGCGCGCCTTCGAGGGCGATGCGCCGCTCCGCCTGGCCCACGTGCGTGGCCAGCTGCACGGCGTAGCGAATGGACGGCGCGATCCCCACCCGGCCGGCGCGCACGGCGGCGGGCACGTCGTCCACCGCCTCCACCATCAGCACGCTCCAGTACGTGCCGCGCAGCCCGGCGTCCGCGGGAACGGAGACGGTGTACGCCACGGTGGCCTCTTCCCCGGGCGCCAGCGTGAGCTGCGCGGGGGTGAAGCGAACCCAGGCCGCGTTGGAGCGCGCGACGGTGCCCGGCTGCTCGAAGAAGGTGCGCCCGTCCGCGTGGAACCGGTAGTCGGCCGCGGAAACGCGCGCCTGGCGGGGCTCGGCGCCGGCGTTGCGGACGCGGATGGTGCCCGTGTACTGCTCGCCCGGGTCCGCTGCGCGCTCTTCCAGCGTGCTGCTGACCACGCTGATCTGCGCGGCGAGCGGAGACGTGACCAGAAGCGCGGCGAAGAGGATGGAGATGGACTTCATGAAAACTTCGGTGGTTGCAAAGCGAACGCGGGGCGGGCGCCGGTGGGGGGCACCCGTCCCCGCGGGGATCACGAGCGGGGCTCAGGCGCCGGCGGTGATGGTGTAGGTGACGGTCCTGTTCCCCGCCGGGACGACGCCGGCGGCCACCGTGGCGCTCAGGCCGTAGTTGATGGAGAGGCCGGACTCGTTCACGTTGCTCACGCCGGTCACCACGTCCTGCGCCAGCGTGCTCAGGCTCACCGCGCCCGCGCTGGTGCCGCCCGTGGGCGCGGCCAGGGTGACGGAGAGCGTGACGCCCGACGGCATGTCGCTGTCGAGCTGCGCCGTGATCTTGCGGTTGGCCTGGTTGGTGGTGATGGCGTACGTGCCGCTGGCCGAGGCGCTGGTCAGCCCGCTGCCGGGCGTGGCGTCATTGATCACCAGCGAGGGCGAGCCGGCGACGCTGATCTCGTTGATGGCGGTCACCTCGTAGCTCACCGTCTGCGTAGCCGTCTGGGCGGAGGCGTCGCGCGCGCCGAAGGCCGCGGCGGCAAGGGCGAACGCGGCGGTGTAGCGAATGGACTTCATGACACTTCCTTGGAGTGGGATGGGATCGACTGCTCGGGGAACTGCCCCGGCGATTGCCGCCGGACGCTCCGGCCGGCAGACGGCGCGCCCGGAAGGCGAGACCCGTGCCTTTCTCGACCCACTCCCGCAAGTTGTTGGTAATCGCTGGTTTGATCCCCGTTTACCCGAAACGCGGCCTCGTCCCGCGATCGTCCGATTTCCGGTCACGTGCCTGACCGGAAGCAACTGATCCCAACTGCCACGCCGCGTTCCGCCGCACTGCCCGCTTTCCGTACACTCACGACCGCATGCTCAGGCCGGGCAAAGAGATAAGGGCGCGGAGCCATCCATCGCCCGCGCCCCTCTTCGCACTCTCGCACTTTCGCACCCCCGGCACTCCCGCACTTCCCTACCCGCCCGCGCGGTTCACGATCACGAGCTTCTGCCAGATCTTGGCGCACAGGCCGGTCGTCAGCGTCTCCACCTCGTCCACGGCGGCCAGGACGACGGGATCGTCCAGCGTCTGGGCGTAGAGCGCGGCCAGCTTGCTGTTGAGCGCCAGCATCTCGCTGCAGTAGTCCAGGTAGCGCGAAAGCTCCCACCGCGTCAGGGTGCGCCGCGGCGACGACGGCGTGTCGGCGCGGCCGGCGTCGATCACGCGCTCCGGGTCCTTGGTGAGCTGGTGCATGTCCACGATGTGCGCCAGCGCGCGCAGCTCCCGCAGCGACGCCAGCGCTTTCTTCCGCTTGATGCGCGATTCGATGGTCGCGAGGAAGAGAATGGCCGCCCCCAGCAGCACCAGCTCGTTGATGGCGGCGTCGATGGCCTGGATGAGCTCCGCCAGGTGCATTCCGCCGGGCACGTTCACCCGCATGGCGATCCCGGCCACCAGCGCCACGAGCAGCAGAATCACCAGCGCCACCGCCGCGCGCACCCACAGGATCGGCTTCTTTACCCACTCCACCCGCGCCAGCGTGTTGCGCGCGATCGCCAGCTGCTGCCGGGCCACGCGCCCCAGCCCGCTGCCGGGAAAGCGCTCCTCGATGCGCTGCCCCAGCGCTAAGATGGTTTCGATGATCCGGTCCGGGTGCAGCGCCGGGTCGCCCGCGGGCATCACCGGCTCGTCCAGCGGGTTGGACGCGTGCGGCGCGGCGGGGGGTGCGCGGTCGAGCAGGTTGGACATGGATGGGATGAGGAGGATGGATCGAACCGGTCCCCAAGGATAGGCGCGCGGGCGGCCGGTGGGCAACGGCGGCGCGGATGATGAAGGGACGCGTCGGACCATCATCATCCCCCATCCACCGAAGCCCGGGAGAGCGCGATGCAGCACGACCGCAGGCACGACCGCAACGCCGAGGAGGCCCGCGAATCGAGCGAGGACCATTCCGGCGAGCGTGACGTCAGCCTTT
>DATABT010000376.1:0-7425 GCA_036259455.1 Longimicrobium sp.
CCTCAGTCTCGGTGGTGGTATAGTGGCCTGAGCCAGCGAATCCACCTCCATCCAATGCTGCACGTACATCACCAGCGGCGGTACGGCTTGCTGTCGGCTGCCCAGTGCACGCCGCCACCGCAACGCCGCACAAAACCGCCGCAGTAACCCGTAGTCTCTCCTTTGCATTCCGCATCGTTGCTTCTCCTTTAGCGCATGTTGATTCATCGGCTCCGCCGTGCCTGTGCGGCGGGCGGGTACATCATAATCCCGTCCTCTTCGCGCCACCACACTCATTTGTTTACGTCTGCATGCATTACCGCACCACAGGTCGAACAACGCAGGTTTCATCTCATCTTGCGCTTCTTGCATGGGATGGGGAGTGGTGCTGGTGATCGCTCCCAAATTGCCAACCCAAATGGCTTGGAATCTTTCACCGGAGGTCTTGTCACGGTCGTCTTTCCCGGCAGAACTTCGCTCCGTGCTGGTCATTTCGGTGATTCAAATCGGAGGGTTTTTGAATGGGAACCGAGAGCGTGCGTGGCTGGGCTACGGTCGCCTATGTAGGGGAGGTTCGTCAGGCATGAGCCGGGCGACCGGTGAGATGTCGCGGCGCGCGCGGCGCTCGCAACCCCGACTGGGGCGTCGCTGGTGCCTGCCGCCCGCGATCCTGCGCGAGACGGACGAGACGCTGGAAGGGTCGCACATCCTGAACGAGCACAGAGAAGATTTGGCGGGCGCTCTGTGGACCGCGTTCCGGGACGTCACGCTGTGGACGTCGGTCCCACCCGAGAAGCGCGAGGGTCTGTTTTCAGAGAACGCGTTCGACAAGCGGATGGACCTGCTGCGGGCCTGTCGCGCCGAATCTGAGCTGGAGGTGCACCTGATCGTGCTCGCCTGCGTAGTGGACAGGCCCGCTTCAATGGACCCAGCAAGCGTCAGTGCGGTGTGCATGTCCGTCTCGCGCTGGGCAGAGAAGCGCCACGCGATGGGGACGGCAATCAGCTTTGCCCAGGCGGCGGCGCTCGCAGTCCCTGAGGATGCGGGTACCGCGCGCGAAGTGGGACGCCTCGCTCTGCGCTGGGGCCGCTTGCCGCGGTCGGAAACGTGGCTCCGGCGCGCGATCGGGCTGGCCCGCCGCGCGAAGGATTGGGGAGCCTATTCCGAATCGTACGTCGATCTCGGGGCGTTGTACCGCCAGCGGCAGCAACCCGAGCGGAGCCACGCCTATTTCGTGGCGGCGGCACGCGCGGCCCGTCGTCACGGGCAACTGCCGGTGCGCGGCGCCGCCCTGCACGGGCTGTTTCTGCTGTCGATGGACAGCGGGGACTACGAGGAAGCCGCGCGGTACTCGCGCGCGGCGTTGCGGGCGTACGGACGCGGTCATTCGCGCCTGCCCGGGCTGTTGCACGACATTGCGCAACTCTGGATCGCCACGGGGAGCTACGCCCGAGCCATCCCCATGCTGCAACGGCTCCTGCCCGAGCGGCGCGCGCCCGCGGATCGTGCACTTACGCTCGCTCTGCTCGCGCACGCTGCGGCGGCG
Organism: Longimicrobium sp.; assembly: GCA_036259455.1. Lineage (GTDB taxonomy): Bacteria > Gemmatimonadota > Gemmatimonadetes > Longimicrobiales > Longimicrobiaceae > Longimicrobium. Next base: position 1,526 of record DATABT010000376.1, read on the forward strand.
ACAGGGGAGCGGCGGCTGTATGAAGAGGGGTGGAGCAAGGCCTGGGCGCTCCTCGACCACGCAGGGACGGATGAGCGCATCGTCCGCACGCTGCTGGAACTGGCCCGCGCCGCTGCTGCGCTCAAAGACTGGCTGCGGGTGTCACTTGCAAGCACGCGGCAGGCTGAACAGGCGGCGAGTGCTCGCGATGGGCGACTCGCCGATGAGGTTGCCCGACTGGCGGCGGTCGCGGCAGGCGCGGCGCGGCCCTGACGACTCCAACCGACTGCACGCCCCATGATCGGCCGAGCCCGCGCAGGTGGGCGGAGCACAAGCGTGGCCGAGTAGATTTCTCGGTCGGCGCCACAGAAATCCTGTGCTGGCAATGATCGCGCGGGCGCCTCCTTCGAAAGGACAGCGGCGCGTTTCGCGTGCAACAGGATTTACAAGGGTTTACGGCTTCGTTGCGGATTCCTTCGCTGCCTCGCTGTGAGGCCCGTTCTTTCTGACGGACCCGGCAGCGGCGGACGGCAGGCGCCGCGGGCGAGGGAAGGGCGGCGGCGGACGCCGTGGGGAGGAGACCGGCGGCGTCAGGCGCCGGCCGGTGGTGCGGGACGCCTACTCCCGTGACGGCGGAGCGGGGGCCAGCGGCAGGCGCAGGATGAACGTGGTGCCGGCGCCCACTTCGCTCTCGATGACCAGCTCGCCCTTCATCGCCGTGACCAGTGCGTGCGAGATGGCCAGCCCCAGGCCCGCGCCCGGCGCCGTGGCCGTGCCCTCGCTGCGGTAGTACGGCTCGAAGATGGCCGCCCGCTCGGCTTCGGCGATCCCCGGGCCCGTGTCCGCGACGCGAACCTCGCCCCACGCCGTGCCGCCCGCGTCGTACCGTGACGTGGTGACGGTGACGGTGACGGAGCCGTCTTCGGGCGTGAACTTGACGGCGTTGCCCACCAGGTTCACCAGCACCTGCCTCACGCGTGCCTCGTCCGCGATCACGACCACGTCCGGAGTGGCGCCGAGCGTGAGCTTCTGCATCCGGGCGCCGGCGGCGGGAAGGAGGATGTGCACCGCCTCGCGCGCCACCTCCGGCAGGCGCACCCGCTCCGCGGCCACCCGCACCACGCCCGCGTCGATGCGGGCCATGTCCATGACGTTGTCCAGCAGGGACAGCAGGTGCCGGCCGCTCATCCGCACCCGCCCCAGCGTTTCGCGCTGCCGGTCGTTCACGGGGCCGTAGATCTCCGCCTCCATGTTCTCGCAGTAGCCCTCGATGGCCACCAGCGGCGTGCGGATGTCGTGGGCCAGCGTGGAAAGGGCGCGGTCCTTGGCGGTGGTGGCGTCCTGGCTGGCGCGCAGCCGCGCCCCCATCTCCACGCGAACCTCGCCGTCCACGCGCGCGTTCTCCAGGGCCACGGCGGCCTGGTCGGCCAGCGCGGAGAGCAGCGATTCGTCGGCGGAGGTGGAAGCCTGCCGCGTGGCGACGGCCAGCAGCCCCGAAACCGCGCCCCCCACCACCAGCGGCACGGCCACGAAGCAGTCGTCGGGCACGCCGAGCAGCCCCTGCAGCCGGCCGATGACCTCGTCCGTCAGCGGGGCGCGAAAGCGCTCGACGCGTTCGTCTGACACGCCGTGCGCGGCGCGCACGTGCAGCAGCCCGTCGGCGTCGGGGAGCATGAGCACGGCGGCGGCGCCCCCCAGCAGTTCGGCGCCGCGCTCCACCGTGAGCCGCGCCACCTGCTCCAGCGAGGTGGTGTAGGTGAGCGCCCGGCTCACCTCGGTGAGCCTGCGCAGCTGGGCGAACCCCGGGTCCACCGCGTTGAACGCGATGCCGGTGTCCGTCACAGAACGCACAGCCCCGCGGCGCTGATCTCCACCTCGCGCACCCGGGTGTCGTGGGCGCTGCCGCGGGTCTTGAGCACGCGCAGCTTGCGGCGCGTCTGCTCCTCGCCCTCCACCGTCAACAGCAGCACGTTGTCCGAAAGGTAGCTCATGGCGTTCTGCATGCCGTTGCCCGCGATGGCGTTCCCCAGGGTCTCGAAGTTCAGCACGCTGGTGACGGTGCTCACGGCAAAGTGCTGCACCAGGGCGTACAGGTAGTCGTGCAGCCGCTGCGGGTCCGTGGCGGCGCTGGCCAGGTCGCCCAGCGCGTCGATCACCAGCCGCCGCACGCCCCGCTGCTGGATGCGGCGGAACATGTCGACGATGATGCTGTCGATCTGCAGCTCCACCGGCGACGCGTACACAAGGTCCAGCCCCTGCGCCTGCGCCTGCTCCAGGTCCACCCCCAGCGCCCGGATGGTGCGCATGAGCTGCGTGGGGTTCTCCTGGAAGTTCATGTACAGGCTGGGCTCGCCGCGGCGCGCCCCCTCCAGGGCGAACTGCAGCCCGATCGTGGTCTTTCCCGCGCCGGACGGGCCCGCCAGCAGGGTCGTGGTGCCCCGCCACAGCCCGCCGTCCAGCATGGCGTCCAGCCCCTGCACGCCGGTGGAGATGCGCTCCGAGGCCGGCTCGTACCCCTCCGGCATCTGCGGGCTCACCAGCCGGGGGTAGATGACCAGGCCGGCGTCGCTGATGCGAAAGGCGTGCGCCCCCTCCAGGTACCGGCTGCCGCGCAGCTTGTAGACGCGGAAGTAGCGCTCGTCGCGGTTGCCCAGCCGGCGCCGCGACAGCTCCACGATCCCGTCGGCCACGGCGAACTCCGGGTAGCGCAGGATGTCGTCCTCGGTGTACTCGCCCAGCAGAAACGCGGTGGTGCCGTAGGCGGTGAGCAGCGCCGTCATCTCGTACACCATCCGGCGGCGCTCGGCCGCCGAGGGGGCCAGGTCGTGCACGGCCTTGAACGAGTCGATGACGATCACCTTGGGCGACATCGTGCGGATGGCCTCGCGCAGCAGGGGGATGAGCGCCGAGGCGCCGTCCGTGGCCAGCTTGGGGCCCACGTCCTCGTAGATCACCTGCGTTCCCAGCTTCGTCTCGTCGAAGAAGCGAAAGTCCTGCAGGTAGCGGACGACCTTGGCCAGCGGCTCGGAGAGGGTGGTGAAGTACAGGATGGGCCGGTCGTCGCCCGCGTTGTGAAAGATGAGCTGCTCGGCGAAGATCGTCTTTCCCGAGCCGGGATGCCCCATGATGATGTTGATGGAGTTGTCGGGAAATCCGCCGCCCAGGATGTAGTCCGCCTCGGCGTTGCCCACGCTCATCCGCTCCGAGGGGTCGGCGACGGGTTCGCGGGGGTCGGTGCGGCGCTCGGGGGTAATCACTGCTCCGTCCATTGCTCCTCCAGTACATCGGTGGGCTGCGCCGCGACCAGGTCCTGGACCGCAGCCACGAAAATCGACTCTACGAGGGGCTTCCGCAGGAACGCCCTGGCTCCCGCCTCGGCCGCGCGTCCCGCGGCGGAGAGGATGCTGAACACGATCACGGGGATGTCCCGCGTGGTGGGGTCTTCGCCCAGGCGGCGGCACAGGGCCAGCCCGTCGAGCCTGGGGATGAGGATCTCGGTAACGACCAGGGCGGGGCGGGTCTCGCGGGCGCGCTCCAGCGCGGCCTCGCCGTCGTCGGCAAAGACCACGGTGAAGCCGGCGTTGACCAGGAAGTATTCCTGGAGCTCGCGGACGGTCTGGTCGCGCTCGGCGATCAGGATGGCACGATCAGGAGCCTTATGCTGCATCCCACCTCCTGGAGCGGTTGCCGGCCGCGGGGGCAATGGGGGGCCTGGGACGAGACATGGGACCGATCCGGCGCAGGGCCTCTCGGTCGAACGCCGCCCTGGAGTGGCGGCGCAAAAAGGAGGGGGCACATGGGATGCCACCAATCTAACGCATTGGGGGGCAATATTCTAGGGTGCTGGCTCCGCGCTCGCGCCGTGGGCGCCGGGGCGGCGCGTCTGCCGCCGCGGCAAGGGAACGGGTGGAGGAGGACGCGCGGGCGCGGGCGGAGACCGCGACGCGCCGGGCGGGAGCCGGCGTACCTCCCGCCGGTCGCACGGGCGCTGCATCGCCGCCCGTTTCCCGCGTCTGGACGCGGGCGAGCAGTGCGCGCAGCAGATCCCGTCGGCGCGCGGGTTCCGCCCGATCGAAGCCCGCCTTCTCTCCGCATCGACGGAGTCCGTCAAGCCCCGCTTCATCTCCTTCCGGCAGCATACGACGCCTTCTTCCTCCCGGCGCACGACTCGATGATGCAACCGCGGACGTGCGCCAGCAGGGCTCGGCCCCGAGGGCCTCGGCGTCCTCGTCCGCGCGACGGCGGTGCGGGCGATTTTCCGTGCCCTCTCCGACCCGCTCTGGAGGCGGTGGGGAGTTTGCGGCCGGCGGCGCGAAATGCCGCGCCGGAGAAGATCTGCGTGCCCCCCCGCCCGGCGGACCCGGTGCTTTGCCGGGGCGGGGGAGGGGATCTGCGGACGGAGCCGGGATGGACCCGGCGCGCTTCGCGGCCCCGTCGCCGGAGCCGGAACCAGGAAAGCGCGACCGCGCTCTGGTGGGGCCCGTCACATCCTCCCGCAGGACGACGGCGCGGCCAAAGGTTGCGTGCCCGTACGTGTTCGTGTAAGACTTGCTCTGCGGCCGCCCGGGCTGTCCGATCCGCGCCGGTGTTTCCGCGCCGCGCCATTCCCGCCGCCACAGGACGCAGATGAGGCTACCCATTCTGGAACCGAACGCCGTCGGGTCCCTGAACGTGCCACTGGAGCGCGACGTGTTTCTCCGCACGCTCCTGCGCGAGCTCTCGGGAACGTTGCAGGACGTGGTCGGCATCGAGGAGGCTGCTGGCTTCGTGAGCGTGGTGGGCCAGGCGATGGGCCGGGAGATCGACGGCGCCTACCGCTCCGCGCTGCGGGTGGACCGGCTGTCACGCGAGCAGGTCCCGGAGGTGCTGGTCGATCTCAAGCGGCGTATCCAGGGCGACTTCTACGTAGTCTCGGAGGATTCCGAGAAGATCGTCCTCGGCAACCGCCGCTGCCCCTTCGGGGACAAGGTGCTGGGGCGCCCGGCGCTCTGCATGATGACGTCGAACGTATTCGGAACCATTGCCGCCGACAACCTGGGCTACGGCAAGGTCGCCCTGGAGCGGACGATCGCGGCGGGGGACGCGGAGTGCCGGGTGGTGGTGTACCTCCGGCCCGGCGACGCGGCCGAGCAGGCCCGTGGCCGCGAGTATTTCCGCGCCGACGACTGACCATGTCGCCGGACGACTTCGTTCGCCTGGCAAACCCGTTTCCCGAGGCCTGCCTGCTGGTGCGGGGAACGGGAGAGATCGTCGCGGCGAACCGGGCGGCGGGCGACCTCCTGGAATGCGTGCCGAGGGAGCTGGCCGGGCGCCCCCTCCACGCGTTGAGCGCCGAAGAGCCGGAGCGCGTGGACGGGATGCTGCGGGGCTTCGCGCGGAGTGGCGCCATGCTCCCCGCCCGGCTGTTCCTGCGGCGCGCGAACAGCACACCGGAGCCGTTCCGCTGCGAGGGCGCCGTGGCCGTTCCGGCGGCGTCGCGCGCGGCGGCGCTGCTGGTGCTGCGCCTTCGCCCGCACGTGGTCGCGAGCGAGCACTTCCTCCTTCTCAACCAGCGGATCGACGCACTTGCCCACGAGGTGCACGAGCGCAGGAGGGCCGAGGCCGCGCTCCAGGAGCAGGCCTCTCAGCTCGAGGAGTTCGCGAGCGAGCTGGAGCAGACGATCGAGGAGCTGCAGCAGCAGAAGGATGAGGCTCAGGCCGCCCGCTGGCTCGCCGAGCAGGCCAGTCAGGCGAAGAGCGACTTCATGGCGACGATGAGCCACGAGCTTCGAACCCCGCTGAACGGAATCATCGGGTACGCCGACCTGCTGGACGCCGAGGTGGGAGGGCCGCTCTCGGAGGTGCAGCACGCCCAGCTGGACCGGCTCCGGCGCAGCGCCCGGCACCTGCTCCAGCTCATCGACGAGGTGCTCACGTTCGCC
>DATABT010000377.1:0-3387 GCA_036259455.1 Longimicrobium sp.
GCGTCCTTTCTTTGTTCCGTTCGGGCGCTACCAGAATCCTTTTGCACGCAGAGCAGCAGGGGAGCAGAGGAACAGAAAAGAACGAGGCTCTGCCTCTCTGCTTCTCTGCTGCTCTGCGTGATCAAAACCCGGAAACCCTCCGCCGCCGGGGATCAGCGCCGCCGCGCGACGAGGCGCTCCAGCAGGGACTCGTAGCCGTTCAGCGTGGCGTCCAGGGTAAAGCGCCGGAGGACGTGCTCGCGCCCCGCGCGTCCCAGCCGCGCGCGCAGGCCGGCGTCACCGGCCAGGCGCAGCACGGCGGCGGCGGTGGCGTTCAGGTCTTCGGGCGGGACCAGGAGGCCCGTTTTCCCATCCACCACCACCTCGGGCAAGCCGCCGGCGGTGGACGCCACCACGGGAACGCCCGCCGCCATGGCCTCCGCCCCGGCCAAGCCGAACGCTTCCGTCCGGGACGGCACCAGCAGCACGTCGAGCGCCCGGACCACGGCGTGCGCGTCGCGGCGAAAGCCCAGCCAGTGCACCCGATCCGACGCGCCGAACCGCTCGCGCATCCCCGCCTCGCACGAGCCCGCGCCGGCGATCACCAGGTGGGCGTGGGGATGGGCGGCCTGCACGCGCTCCCACAGCTCCGGCAGCAGGTCGGCGCCTTTCTGCGGGTCCAGCCGCCCCACGAACCCCACCGCCAGCGCGTCCGGGGGCAGCCCCAGCCGCGCGGGCGGAGTGGCGGCGATCCCCGCGGCGTCGACGCCGTTGTAGACCAGCTCCACGCGCGACGGGTCCAGCCACGGCGCGGAGTCCAGCATCGCCCGGCGCGTGGCGAGGGAGTTGGCGACGTAGACGTGGACCATGCGGTCGTACATTCCCTGCACCCACCCGCCGCCGAAGGGATCGACGCCCACGCGCCGCGCCACCACGGGAATGCCGGCCAGCCGCGCCGCCGGGACGGTGAGCCGTGAGTCGGTGAGGATGGAGCTCACGACGACCTGCGTGCGGTGCCGCCGGAACGCGCGCAGGCAGCGTGCGATGGTGGCCGGGGGAAAGTCCACGCCGTGCAGGATGGGCTCGCACGGCAGGTCCGCGTGCAGCGCCTGGTACAGCCGGGACCCGGGGCGCGTGAACACGACGACGGCGTGCCCGCGGGCGGCGAGCCCCCGCGCCAGCACCTCCACCATGGTGGACGCGCCGCCCCAGCTGCGGCGCGGGTTGCTGAAGACGATCCTCACGGCGCCCGTCCCGTCAGCGCGGCCTCGTACCCGTCCACCATGGCCTCCGGGCCGAACCAGTGCTCCGTGCGCCACCGGGCCTCCGCCGCGCGCGCCCGCGCCTCCCCCGGATCGCGCCGCAGCGCGCCCACCAGCTCGCCGAGCCCGCGGGCCAGCGCGTCCACCTCGCCGCACGGGACCATCCACCCGGCGGCCGGCCGCCCGTCGCGCGCGGCCAGGGCCTGCTCGGTGCCGGGGACGTCCGTGGCGAGCACGGGGAGCCCGGCCGCCATGGCCTCCAGCATTGCGTTCGCCAGGCTGTCGCCGCGGCTGCTGAGCACGAACGCGTCCGCCGCCGCCAGCAGCGCCGGCACGTCGTGCCGCTGCCCCAGAAAGTGGACGCGATCCGCCACGCCGTGCTCCGCCGCCAGCCGCGCCAGGTCGTCCGCGGCGGGGCCGAAGCCGGCGACCAGCAGCCGCGCGCCCGCGTCCGGCAGCCGCGCGAAGGCGGGGACCAGGAGGTCGAATCCCTTGCGCCGCTCCAGGCCTCCCGCCGCCAGCAGGAGCAGGTCGTCCCCCGACGCGCCTACCTGCTCGCGCACCGGCGCCGGCGCGGCGGCGACGGGCACCACGGCGTTGGGGACGATGCGGATGCGCCCGGACAGCCCTGGCACCTGCGCCTGGAACCTCTGCGCCAGCCCGGACGAGTTGACCACGATGGCATCCACCTGGCCAAGGAGGGCGCGCCGGTACTTCCACCCGGACACCCCGCCCGCCGGCACCGTCTGCACCCCGCCGACGCGCTGCACGATGCGCGGCACCCGGGCCGCGCGCGCGGCCAGCGACGCGCCGAACAGCCGCACCCACGACGTCAGCAGCGCCGCGTCCGGGCGCTCGCGGCGCAGCCAGGCGCAGAACCGCACGCCGCTCACGGGGTCGGCGTCACCGCGGGGACGGACGCGGGTGGTCGCGACCCCCGCGGCGCGGAACGCGGCCTCCACGGGCCCCCCGCCGCGCAGGGAGACGACGACCTGGTGCCCGCGGTCGCGCAGCCCCGTTGCGATCAGCAGCGACTGGCGCTCGCTGCCCCGGAACTCCACGCCGTCCACGTGGATGGCGACCTTCATCCACCCCTTCCCGCGCGAACGCCGTCCTCCAGCAGCCGCTCCCACTCGTCCAGAAAGCGCCCTTCGCCAAAGCGCGCCTCCGCCCGCTCCCGCGCCGCGTCGCCCATCCGCCGCCGCAGGTCCGCGTCGCGCAGCAGCGTGCCGAGCGCCTGCGCCATCTCCGCCTCCGAGAAGCCGGTGACGATGCCCGCGCGGGGCTCGCCGTCCAGCGCCTCGCGCGCGCCGCTCACGTCCGTGCTCACGACGGGAATGCCGGACGCCATCGCCTCCAGCATGGCGTTGGCGAAGCCTTCGCGGTCCGACGAGACGGCGAAGAGGTCGATGGCATCCAGCACGTCGCCCACGTCGCGGCGGAATCCGACCAGGTGCACGCGGTCCGCCAACCCCACCTCTGCCGCCACCGCGCGGATGCTCTCCATCGCCTCGCCTTCGCCGGCGATGACGCAGTGGACGGGCTCCGGCAGCGTGGCCAGCGAGCGCAGCAACCGGTCGAAGCGCTTCTGCCCCGCCAGCCGCGCGACCGAGCCCACGACGAGCGCGTCCGGCGGAATGCTCAGCTCGCGGCGGACGGCGCCGGGCTCCTTCGATCGGACGGGCGCGCGGACACCGTCCAGGATCGTGACCACCTTCGCCGGGTCCAGCGACGGATCGCCGGCCAGGAAGGGCGCGCGCATGGCGTCCGCGTTCAGCACCACGCGGTGCACCCAGCGGCGCAGCGCCAGGCGGTAGCGCGCGCCGCGGGCCGGTGTGTCGCCCTGCAGCACGATGCGCTGCACGACGAACGGGGCACCGGCCATGCGCGCGCCGAGCCCCGAGAGAAAGACCTTCTTGAACGTGGTGAGGATCACCGCGTCCGGCCGCTCCCGCCGCAGCCGCGCCGCCAGCCGCAGCGCGTCCGGCAGCATGGCGTCGCCGCCGACCCGCTGCACGCCGGTGGGGATGCCGTAGCCGGCGCCGCGGGCCGCGTTCCGTTCGTCGCGAAAGAGCATCAGCACGCGGTGGCCGCGGCGCTGCAGCCCCGCCAGCAGCAGCACCGTTCCGATCTCCCCTCCGCCGAA
>DATABT010000378.1:0-24448 GCA_036259455.1 Longimicrobium sp.
GTCATTTCGAAGGAGGCGCCCGCTCTGGACTCAGCCCGTGCAGGAGTCCCATGGCGCCGACTGAGAAATCTACTCACCCGTGCAGGTGATCGGTCCCCGGCCCGGTCCTCGCCCCGAGTCTGTGCGGTGCATCCGGGGGCGGAGGGCGGCAACGGCGGCGGGCCACGAGCGTGGGTGATTAGATTTTTCAGTCGGCGCAACAAGATCCTGCATGGGCAAAGTCCCCGCGGCGCCTCCTTCGAAATGACAGTTCACGGCGCGTGGAACTCGCGTTGCAACGAAATCCGCGATGAGCCTTTTTTCGGGTCTTCGATCTTTCCCGCGCCCTCCGCGGGATGCTGTTCAGCCGCTCTGCGCGAACAAGCGGCAGGCGTTCTCCAGATCCACGTTGCCGCCGCTGATGATCACGCCGATGCGCATCCCGCGGAACGCATCGGGATCGGCGAGGAGCGCGGCGAGAGGGACGGCGCCGGAGGGCTCGACGATGATCTTCATCCGCGTCCACAGGAATCGCATCGCGTCCACGATCCCCGCCTCCGTGACCGTGCGCATGTCCCTCACGAGCTCGCGGATGAGCGGAAAGGTGATGCGGCCCAGCGCGGGCGTCCGCAGCCCGTCGGCAATGGTGGGCGGGTTGCGCACGCTCTGCAGCGTGCCGGTGCGGAAGGAGCGCGTGGCGTCGTCCGCCAGCGCCGGCTCCACGCCGATCACGCGGCACCCGGGCGAGAGCGCCGACGCGGCCAGCGCGGTGCCGCCCAGCAGCCCACCGCCGCCGTAGGGGGCCAGCAGCGCGTCCAGCGGCCCCGTCTCCTCGAGCAGCTCCAGCGCGGCCGTTCCCTGGCCGGCAACCACGTCCGCGTAGTCGTACGGCGGAATCAGGCTCATCCCGCGCTCCTCGCGCAGCTGCGCCGCCAGCTCCTCGCGCGTCTGCTTCTCCTTGTCGTACAGGATCACTTCCGCGCCGTAGCCGCGCGTGGCCTGCACCTTGGCGGCCGGCGCGTCGTCCGGCATCACGATGGTGGTGCGGATGTCCAGCAGCCGCCCCGTGAGCGCCACCGCCTGTGCGTGATTGCCCGACGAGTACGCCAGCACGCCCCGCGCGCGCTCCTCGTCCGACAGCAGCGAGACGGCATTGTAGGCGCCGCGGAACTTGAAGGCGCCCATGCGCTGCAGGTTCTCGCACTTGAAGAAGACCCGCGCGCCCAGCCGCTCGTCCAGCGTGCGCGACGACATCACCGGCGTTCGGTGCACCACCCCCCGCAGCCGCGTCGCCGCCGCGCGCACGTCGTCCGCCGTCGGGAGCGCCGGGGCGGTGGGATCGGTAGTAATCGACATTTTCCTCGGATGACACACGTTCGCGGACGGGCCTCACCCGCTCGCCGAGGCTCGCACCCTCTCCGCAACCCGCGCGGGAGAGGGTGTAAACGTTCCCATTGCCTGCGGTGTGCCGCCGCCCGTGCGGCGGATGGGTGCTACCGAGCGGTCGCGCTCCTGGCGGCCCGCTCGATCACGTCCGCCCCGCGCGCCTCTCACGCACTCACGCACTTCACGCGTCGTCCACGTGCAGCCAGTCGAGCGTGGCTTCGGGGGCGTAGCGCTCCAGCAACCTGCCGGTTTCGACCGGGTCAGAAAGGAGCTGGGCGATCTGCGCCAGCGAGCGCAGGTGCTCCTCCGCGCGCTCGGCGGAGCTGACGAGAACGAAGATGAGGCGCGCGCGGCGATGCCCCTGCGGCAGCTCCACGCCGTCACGGCTCACGCCCAGCACCAGCACCGGGCGCGGCATCCCCGGGAGCCGCGCGTGGGGCAGCACCACGCCGGGCACGATCTCCGTGCTGAACCGGCGCTCCGACGCCTCCAGCGACTCTGCCAGGGTGCGCGCCGTCTCCGGGTCGAACACGGGCGCCAGCATCTCCCGCAGCGCCTGGCCGAAGTCGTCCGCCTCCACCTGCACCACGCGGTCGGGCGCCAGCGTGCCGGCGAACGGCTCCAGCGCGCGGTCGGCCGGCGCCTGCGACTCCGGCGCGTAGACGGCCAGAAAGCTCTCCGGCGCCAGCTCCGCCAGCTCGGCGGGGAGCCGCGCCAGGCGCGGGTGCCACGCCACCGTCCCGCGCCGCGCGCCCATCAGCACCACCAGGTCCTCGCGCCGCAGCGACGCGCGCAGCCACTCCGCCAGCGCGCCCCAGTCCTCCACCACCTGCCACTCCGCCGCAACCTGCGGCCGCGCCGCCGCCTGCACCGCCTTTACCCGCTCCGTCTCCGTCCCCACCACCACGCCCGCCATCCCCGCGCCCACGCCGCTGGCGATGCGGTTCACCGTCGAGAGCGCGTGCGGAAAGCCCGGGTGCCGGTCAATGCCCGGCGGAAAGAGGACCACCAGCCGCCGCGTCACGCTGAGCGGATGCCCCAGCTTGGCCACCAGCAGCGTCTGCCGCGTGCGCTCCAGCAGCTGGTCCAGCACCGTGCCGAAGATGGCGCGCGCCGCCGTCCGCCGCCCGTCCCAGCCGATGATGACCTCCGTGCTGCGCGTCTCCGCGATCCCGCGCACGATGCCCGCGGCCACGTGCGCGTCCACGCGCGTCAGCGGGTGCACGGGCACCTCCGCCGCCGCCGCGTGATGCACGGTGTGCGACAGCATCCGCTCCGCCTCCGCCACCCACGCCTCCGTCGAATGGCCCTCCTCCGGCGCCACCGTCAGCGGGTAGAGTGGCTCATCCGTTTCTCGCCCGCGGACGACGAAGGCGAGGTCCATCAACGCTTCCGCCGTGGCGGGATTGGCAAGGGGGATGAGGATGCGGCGCGGCGCCGTCCCCGAATCGTACGGCCGCTGATCTTCCCTTGCCGCCACCCTGCGCCCGAACCGTTCCACCGCCCACGGGCCGGCCAGGCAGGTGACCAGGATCATCAGCACCACGCCGTTGACCTCGGTCTGGTCCAGCAGCCCCAGCTCGTAGCCGACCAGAACGATGGCCAGCGTTCCCGCCGCGTGCGGCACCGTCAGGCCAAAGACCACCCACCCCTCGTCCGCGTCGTACCCGAACGCCTTTTCCGTCCCCTTGGACGCCACCCACTTGGCGACCACCACGCCCAGGGTGAGGACGATGGAGATGGTCCACGCGCGGCCGCTGTCCAGCGCGCGCACGTTCACCAGCATCCCCACGGAAAGAAGGAAGAAGGGGATGAAGATGGTGTTGCCCACGAAGTGGATGCGGTTCATGAGCGGGCCGTGCGCGGGAACCAGGCGGTTGAGCGCCAGGCCGGCCAGCAGCGCGCCCACGATGGGCTCCACCCCCGCGGAATGCGACAGGTACGAGACGGTGAACAGCGACGCGAGCACGAACACGAACTCCGCGCCGCCGTCGCCCGACTGGCGAAAGAACCAGCGCCCCAGCCGCGGCAGCCCCCACATCACCACGCTCACGTACACCCCGAAGCTCACGGACAGGCGCATCCAGAACGCGGCGTCCAGCGCACTCCCGCGCGCGGAGTTGGCCACCACGGCCAGGAGCAGCAGCGCCAGGATCTCCGTGAGGATGGTGCCGCCCAGCGCCGTGGTGACCGCCTCGTTGCGCACGATCCCCATGCGGCTGGCGATGGGGTACGCCAGCAGGGTGTGCGACGAGAACGCGGACGCCAGCAGCAGCGCCGACGAGGCGGAGTAGCCCAGCGCGAGCCCCAGCGCCAGTCCGACGGCGGCGGGGATCAGAAAGGAGAGCAGTCCGAAGACGATGCTGCGGCTGCGGTAGCGGTTGAACTGGTGCAGGTCCAGCTCCAGCCCCACCATCAGCATCAGGTACAGCAGCCCCACCGTGCCCAGCAGCACGATGGTCTGGTCGCGCGCCAGCAGCCCGAACCCGTGCGGCCCCACCGCCGCGCCCGCCACGATGAGCCCGATCACGCCGGGAACGCGAACCCGCTCCGCCAGGATGGGCACGGCGAGAAAGATGAGCGTCGCCAGCGCGACGATCAGGACCGGGTCGGTAAAGGGGAGGGTGGGAAGGATGGAGAGCAGCGGTGCGGGCATGGCGGTGCTTGGCCGTGGGTGGGTGAGGCCCAGGTCAGTGAGCAGGGACCGTCGCCCTCCTCCAGACACGACTGACTGACTTGCGTGGATCTGCTGCGCCGGGGGGTTCGTCGCGGGTTCCGTGCCGAACGTGCGGTGGCTGCCCGGATCGCCTCCGGTCCGGAGCGGCGGATCCTCATCCCGGGCCCCTCGGCCGGACACCGCGGCGGAGGGGTGGCGCGCGTTACGGTTCGGCTCGCGTCACCTGTCCCGCCTGGACGCGGCCCCTCAGTACTTCGGTATGCCCGGATCCACCTCGTCCGCCCACGCCAGAATGCCGCCCTTGAGGTTCAGCAGGCGCTCGTAGCCGTGCTGGCGCAGAAAGCCCAGCACGCTGGCGCTGCGCGCGCCGCTGCGGCACTGCAGCACGATCTCGTCCGCGGGGTCGATCTCTTCCAGGCGCTGGGGGATCTCCTTCATGGGGATCAGCCGCGCGCCGTACGGCTCCAGGTTGGCGATGTCCCACTCGAACGGCTCGCGCACGTCGATGATGGTCAGCCTTTCGCCGCGGTCCAGCCGCTCCTTGAGCTCCGTGGGGGTGATCTCGGGCACGTCGCCGGACATCTTGTTCTCCGGTGTGGTTTGCGCGGGCGTGTATCCGCAGAAGCGCTCGTAGTCGATCAGCTCGTGGATCGTGGGGTCGTCGCCGCACAGGGGGCACGCGGGGTCGCGGCGCAGGCGCATCTCCCGGAACTGCAGCCGCAGCGCGTCGAACAGCAGCAGCCGGCCCATGAGCGGCTGGCCCTGCCCCAGCAGCAGCTTTACGGCTTCCAGCGCCTGCACGCACCCAATGATTCCCGGCAGCACCCCCAGCACGCCGGCCTCGGCGCAGCTGGGCACCATTCCCGGCGGCGGCGGCTCGGCGAACAGGCAGCGGTAGCACGGCCCGTGGCCCGCCCAGAACACCGACGCCTGCCCTTCCCAGCGCAGGATGGAGCCGTAGATGCACGGCTTTTCCTCCAGCACGCACGCGTCGTTCACCAGGTAGCGCGTGGGAAAGTTGTCGGTGCCGTCGATCACCACGTCGTAGCGGCGGATGATCTCGCGCGCGTTGGCGCTGGTCAGCCGCACCGCGTGGCCCTCCACCTCCACGTGCGGGTTGATCTGGGCGATGCGGTCGCGCGCGGAGTCCAGCTTGGGGCGCCCCACGTCGGGCGTGCCGTGGATGACCTGGCGCTGCAGGTTGGTGGTGTCGACCACGTCGAAGTCCACGATTCCCAGCGTGCCCACCCCCGCCGCGGCCAGGTACAACGCCGCCGGCGACCCCAGCCCCCCCGCGCCCACCAGCAGCACGCGCCCCGCCTTGAGCCGCCGCTGCCCCTCCGGACCCACTTCCGGAAGGATCAGGTGGCGGCTGTAGCGGATGGACTCGTCCTGCGTGAGCGGGGGGAGTGTGTTCATGGGGGACAGGTTACAGGGGACAGGGGACAGGGAGCAACCCGCACGGATGGACGAGTCGCGCCGAAGCGCACAGTGCCTACGGCCGGTAGGGCTCCAGCACCGCCTCCACCTCGCCGCGGAGCCAGTCGTCCAGGGTGCCGGAGCGGTAGACGGCCCACGTGGAAAGCGCGCCGGTGTGCGCCGTCTGCACGGTGCGCGCAAGGTCGCCGGGGTCGCACTCCGCCAGCTCGCCCGCCTCGATCGCCTCCTGCAGCAGCGCCTGGACTTCCGCCAGCGTGGCGCGGGCCTCCTGCGTGGCGCACGCGTGGAACTCGGGGGCACCCAGGTGCACGTGCTGGAACGCCAGGTGGTTCGCCAGCGCCTCGGGCGTGTCCACCTCGCGCGCGATGGCGCTGAGCGCGTGCAGCAGCGCGTCAAGCGCGGAGGCGTGCAGCTCGCGCGCGGCGGCAAAGTGCCCCGCCACCTGCGCCGCGTTCTGCTCCGCCAGTGCCAGCAGCAGCCCGCGCTTGGAGCCGAACCGCTGCACCAGCCCCGCCGGCGACACCCCCGCCTCTTCACCCACGTTCGCCAGCGTAAGGTCCGGCCCCATCCGCCAGACCGCGCGTGCGGCGGCGGTCAGGATCGTCTCGTCCGAGGTGCTGCGGGGGCGTGGAGACATGGCGGGCCGTATCCTTTATGTCCATTCGTTTATTCAGGATGCTGCCCCTGTGCCTGGCAGTCAAGCTTGATGGCCGGGCAACGGCGTCTCGTGGGCTCCCCGCGCGCCGTCCGTTCCCAGGGCAT
This sequence comes from Longimicrobium sp., assembly GCA_036259455.1. GTDB lineage: Bacteria > Gemmatimonadota > Gemmatimonadetes > Longimicrobiales > Longimicrobiaceae > Longimicrobium. The sequence continues at coordinate 6,245 of DATABT010000378.1, forward strand.
GGCGACGTTGTCTATTCCGGTGAAGATTCTGGAAGCCGCAACCGGAGGAGGCCGCATGAGACCCTGTCGTTGTCTGCTCGTCTGCCTGCCGTTTCTGGCCAGCGCGGGGTGTGCGCTGGACGCGCCCACGGGACCGGAGACGGCGCCGCCCTCCACGCCGCTGGCGGACGGCAGATGGACCGGGCCCGATCGCCCGACCGACGTGATCCTCCGCGGGCCGAAGTCCATCCGTGTTGCTACGAACGGCAACCGGCCGCTGTGGGTGGTGGACGGCGTCGTTCTGGAGGAGGCGCCGCGCCTTACCGGGGACGACATCGAATCCATCGAGGTGCTCAAGGGCGCCCCCGCGGCCGCGCTGTACGGGGAGCGCGCGGCGCACGGGGTGATCTTCGTCCACACGCGCGGCGGAGGACGATGACACGCGATTCTCGTCTGCTCGTCTGCCTGCCGCTGCTCGCGTCCGGCGCGTGCGCGGCGGATGCCATCGCCGGACCGCAGCTGGCGCCGGAGCCGGAGGCGCGTCCGGCGGCAGAGGTGAGCATCGCGCCGCCGTTGGAGCCCGCGCCGGGGATCCGCCAGCCCAGGGCAATCGACGTCGTCACCGGCGGCCGCCAGCCGGTGTGGATCGTCGACGGCGTGCCCTCCTTCACGCACCCCGGGCTGGACCCGGCGGACATCGCGTCCGTCGAGGTGCTGGACCGCGCCGTCGTGTCCTGTTGTTTCCGGGAGAGCTGCCCGCAACTCGTGATCCTCATCATCACGCGGGAGGGGGCGCGATGAGGAGACTCACTCGCCTGCTGGCGTGCCTGCCGCTGCTGGCGAACACGGCGTGCGCGGCGGATGCCATCGCGGGGCCGGAGGTGGCGCCGGAGCCGTTGGCGCAGACGGAAGCCGTCGAGCAGGTGTCGCGGGCATCCGCGGCGGCGGTGGAGGACGCGCCGGCGCCCCCATCGCCTCCGCGCTACATGATGCGGTGCATCAGGTCGATTTCCCCGCCGGCCGAAGAGCCGCTGTACATCGTGGATGGGGTGGTCTGGAGGGGGCCGGCCCCCGACCTGGTCCCGGCCGACATCGAAGCGATCGAGGTGCTTAAGGGCACGGCTGCCGCGTCGCTGTACGGCACCCGCGCGGCCCACGGCGTGATCATCATCACCACGGCTCAGCGGCGCAGCCAGTCGCCGGAGGCGACGCGCGGCAGCGCATTCACCGGACCGTTGTAGAAGTAGACCCACGCGGGAACGCGCATCCCGCCCTCCCCTTCCGCCATCACGACGAGACGGCGGAAGAGGGACCGGGCGGGATGCGCCGTATCGATCCCTTCGTACTCGTCCAGCGCGGCCAGCTGCGTACCGGCGCGGTCCGCGTCGAACGCGTACAGCTCGCCGATGATGCGGTCGCCGTCATCCGCCGCCTCCGTGCCGACGGGGTACCGGCCCGTGTCGTAGATGCGTCCCGGGATGGAGGCCCGGCCGGCGAGGCGCATCCCCTTCATCAACCGGCTCTGCATGGGGCCGCGGCCCCCGGAGCGGAGGGTGCCGTAGACGAAGAGGTGATGCGGATGCGCGTCCGTTTCCATCACTCGCCTTCGCCGGCGGGGAGGGTGTCGCCGTCCTGCGTGTAGGCGGGTGGAGCGTAGAAGTTGAGCGTCTGCAGCGGTTCCGGGCCGGTGTTGCGAATCTCGTGCGCCTCGCCGCGCTCGATGAGCAGGATGACGCCCGGCCTCAGCACGTGCGTCTCCCCTTCCACCACCGCCGCGCCCTGGCCGGCGACCACGTACAGCCACTGGTCGGCGCCCCTGTGGCGATTGCCGGGCCCGCCCTCCGCGCCGCCGGGCGCGATGACCATGGTGGCCGCCTGCGCGCGCCCGTTGCCGAACGCCACCGCGAACCCGCCGTCGAAACGAAGCCGCTGGATCTGCACGGGCGTCCCTCCTGCAAAACGGTGTCGCGGCGGCGCGCGCGAGGAGCATGCCGCGCCCGCGGTACGCGAAGTGCTTACGGTGCGCGCGGCGGCCGCGGGGCCGTGCAGGGATGACCCGTGTGGACGGAGGATGACGACGATGAGCAAGTCCCAGCGCAGCGCGCATACCACGACCGACCACGACTTCATCCGCCGCTGGGTGGAGGAGCGCGGCGGCAAGCCCAGCCGCGTGCGGCGCACCGGCGGCGGCGACGATCCGGGGATCCTGCGGATCGACTTTCCCGGCTACAGTGGCGGCGATTCGCTGGAGGAGATCAGCTGGGAGGAGTGGTTCGAGAAGTTCGACGAGAACAACCTCGCCTTTCTGCACCGCGACATGAAGGGCGACGACGGCGGCCTGGACCGCTTCAACAAGCTGGTGAGCCGCACGGGCCGCGAGGGCGAGGAGGAGGAGTAAAAAGAGGTTCATCGCGGATTTCGTTGCACGCACGAAGTCTGCGCCGTGAGCCGTCATTTCGAAGGAGGCGCCGCGGGGACTTGCCCATGCAGGATCTTGTTGCGCCGACTGAGAAATCTACTCACCCACGCTCATGGCTGGCCGCACGTCCCGTGACCCGCCTCCGACGCGCCCCACGGAAGCGGGGCGAGGACCGGGCCGTGGGCCGGATCACCAGCACGGGTGAGTAGATTTCTCAGTCGGCGCCATTCGGAATCCTGCACGGGCCGAGTTGGGTGCAGGCGCCTCCTTCGAAATGACGGTTCGGCGTCGCGTCTGTTTACCTGCAACAAAATCGACGAAGAACCTGAAACGAAGTGCGGGAGTGCGAACGTGCGAGAGCGGGGAATCAACACCCGCTCGCACCGCCGCACGTTCACGCGTGGTACCGGAGCGGAGGGATTCGCCGCTGAAAAATCGCAAAGTTCCGCCTTGGCGCGCTCGCAGCCCCGGGGCCGGTGCGGGGTGGTGGGGCTCAGCACGACGCCGGCCGCCGATCACGCAGTTGAAGGCCCCGTGCGGTTCGCGGGGCTTTCCGCTTTCGTTGCGGCGGAATCATCCGCTCCGTCGCGTACCCGGCGAACGCGTGCAAAGGGCGGGGTCCGGATGGCACGCGCGTTGCTCTCCGCGAACCGACCCGTAGGATTCCCCCAGACCAACCGCGCCGCCGGATCCACACGCCGCCGGCCGCGCTATCGGAGAAGCGGCCAAGATGTCCCTGCACCTGTTCAGCACCCCCGTGCAGTGCACCCGGTGCGGCACCGTGGTGGACGACCCCACCGTGGACAAGTGCCCCACCTGCGGCAACCTGCTCAAGGAGCGGCGCGCCCCGCGCCGCCTGGCCGGCGTGGAAACGCGCTACGGCAGCCTGCGCACCCTGCTGGGCGTGCTGCGCTTTCTGGGCGTGATGGTGCTGCTGCTGGGCGCGCTCGTCTTCTTCTCCACGCTGGGCGAGGACGGGCTGAGCGGCACCAACGGCGCCATCGTCTTCGTGAGCAGCATCGTGGTGGCGGTGGCGCTGTTCGCGCTGGCGGGGATGTTCGTGCTGATGATGGACATCGAAGAGAACACCCGCTCGTCGTTCCGCATGCAGCAGCGGATGCTGGAGCAGATCGAGGGGCAGCGTGCCACGGGCGAGCCCGCGGGCGCCGACGCCGCCCCCGTGCCCCCCGCCGCCGCGCACTGACTTTCCCATAAGCACGCCGATGAAGTTCATCCAACGCACAGCGGTACCCGCCGCGCTCTGCCTGGCACTGGCGGGAGGCGGCGTTCTGGCCGCGCGCGCCGCCACGCAGACGGCGGACGGCCCCCTGCAGGCCCAGGCCAGCGCCATGGTCCCCAACCAGGACGAGTGGGGCGTGTTCGCCTGGTCGCTGGACCGCAACCAGCCGCTGTTCGCCATCAACGCCGAAAAGGCGCTGATCCCGGCCAGCAACAACAAGGTCTACAGCGCCATCTGGGCGCTGGCCGTGCTGGGCGCGGACTACCGCTTTCCCACCGACCTGCTCATCACCGGCCCCGTGCAGAACGGGGTGCTGCGCGGCGACGTGGTCATCCGCGGCTCGGGCGACCCGGCGTTCGGCTACCCCGCGTACGACAGGGACCCCATGACCAGCCCCCGCCGCATGGTCGAGGCGCTGCGGCGAATGGGCATCCGCTCGGTGGAGGGCGGGGTGATCGCGGACCCGTACATCCACGACCGGGTGAACTACGGCCCGGACTGGCCGCGCGACACGGGGAACGGCGCCGCGCGTTACGCGCCCACCGTCAGCGGACTCCCCTTCAACCGCAACATGCTGTGGGTGCGGATGACGCCCGGGCAGGAGCCGGGGTTCGTGCGCGAGCCGGACGTGCCGGAGATCCCGGTGATCAACACCTCCCGCGGCGGCCCGCGCGCCTACGCGGTGCGCAAGCCGGACGAGGACACGGTGCGCATTCGCGGCGGGGGCGTGGGGCGCTTTGGCGTGGGCGCGTACGAGCCGGCGTACCTGGCCGGCGCCGCCATTCGCCAGGCCATGCGCGAGGCGGGCATCCAGGTGAACGGCGCGCTGCGCATCGCCCAGACGCCGCGGGGGTCGGTGCTGGTGCACCGGCACCTTTCCATCCCGCTGATGGAGATGGTGTTCCAGCTGGGCCGCAACTCCGACAACTTCTTCGCGGAGCACGTGTGGAAGGCGGCGGTGGCCAGGGTCACGGGGCGCGGCACGTACGCGGGCGGCGGCAGCGCGTCGGCCACCTTCTTTCACGACCAGGCGGGCGTGGAGTGGGGAGAGATCTGGCAGGCGGACGGCTCCGGCCTCTCCGCGCAGAACCGCAGCAGCGCGCGGGGGCTGGTGCAGTCGCTCATCTACGCGCACAGGCAGCCGTGGTCCGCCAGGTTCCACGAGTCGCTGTCGATGGCGGGCGACCGCGAGGGGACGATGGCGCGCATGTTCAACGGCATGCCGGCCGAGGGCAACCTGCACGCCAAGACGGGCTACATCAACGACGTGCGCACCCTGAGCGGCTACGTGAAGACGGCCGGGGGCGAGACGGTGGTCTTCTCGTTCCTGTACAACGGCCGCAACACCAGCGGCGCGCGCGGCGTGCAGCAGAACCTGGGCAACCTCCTGGCGACCTACACGCGCTGAAGAGCGCCTCACACCGGGTCGCCGGAGGCAACGGAGCCTGGCGCTGCCGCCGCGCTGGCGCCCGGCGCCCCGACGGCGACGGCGCGGATGAGCCAGCCCTCGTCCGCGTTCTCAGTTGTGCGACCTGCCATCGAATCCTTCCCATCCTGCCCCTCGCCCGCCATCCGTTCCCGCTTAGCTTGTCCCTGGGATGATCGTCGAACTTTGAAGAGCCGATCGAACGCACCTTCGTACCTTTTCTCCCCGGAGACCCTGAGATGACCATGACCGAGCCCGCCGCCGACCCGCGCTACCCCGTCGGCCGGTTCCAGAGGGACGTGGAGGTCACGCCGGAGCGGCGCCGCGAGTGGATCGAGGAGATCGCGCGGACGCCGGCGCGCTTCAGGGCGGCGGTGGAGGGGCTGACGGACGAGCAGCTGGACACGCCCTACCGCGACGGCGGATGGACGGTGCGGCAGCTGGCGCACCACGTTCCCGACAGCCACATGAACGCGTACATCCGCTTCAAGCTTGGCCTCACGGAGGACAATCCCCCGATCAAGACGTACGAGGAGGCGCGCTGGGCGGAGCTGGAAGACTCGCGCGCCACACCGGTCGAAAGCTCGCTGCGGATGCTGGAGCTGCTGCACGAGCGCTGGATCATCCTCCTCCGCTCGCTCACGGACGAGCAGTGGGCGCGCACCATCCAGCACCCGGAATGGGGCCGGCTGCCGCTGCAGACCGTGCTGGCGCTGTACGCCTGGCACGGCCGCCATCACACGGCGCACGTCACGCGGCTGCGCGAGCGGTCGGGGTGGTGACGCGCGATCCGCATTCGCCGGCGTTGCGCCTGTCGCATGATTCCGGCAGCAGCGCGGAGGTGCGCCTGCACGGCGCACACGTGACCTCGTTCGTGCCCGCCGGGGGATCGGAAGCGCTGTTCCTGAGCCGCGCGGCGGAGTTCGCGCCCGGCAGGGCCATCCGCGGCGGCGTGCCCGTCGTTTTTCCCCAGTTCGCGGAGATGGGCCCACTCCCCAGGCACGGGCTCGCGCGGGCGCAGCCGTGGGAGCGGGTGGAGAATGACGATCACCCGCACGCCGTCCGCCTGCGCCTGCGCGACTCGCAGGTCACGCGCGCCCTCTGGCCCCACCCCTTTCTCGCCGAACTCGCGGTGGAGCTGGAGGCGGACGCGCTCTCCATCGCCCTCACGATCCACGACACGGGCGACGCGCCGTTCCCCTTCACCGCCGCGCTGCACACCTACCTGCGCGTGGGAGACGTGCGGCGCGCGACCGTCGAGGGGCTGCGCGGCCTCCGCGATCGGGAAGAGACGGAGGAGCGGGTGGATGAGGATCGCGCGCTGGCGGTGCGCGGCCCGGTGGATCGCATCTACTACCACACCCCGCCCGAGCTGCGCGTGAACGACACCGCGAGCGGGCGGATTTTCGTCCTCCATTCCACCGGATTCGCGGACACCGTCGTGTGGAACCCGTGGGCGGACGCGGCCGCCGCCCTTCCCGACATGGAAGACGGCGAGTACCTGGAGATGCTGTGCGTAGAGGCGGCGCAGGTGGGCGCGCCCGTGCACCTGCACCCGGGCGAGCGGTGGGTGGGGAGCCAGCGGATTCAGGTCGTCGGCGACGCCTGATTCGCGGCGGCCCAGCTATCCGCCGCCGCCGGCGGGGCACACGCCGGCCCCTGCAGCTCGGCGCTGGTGGCGGGGCGAAGGAAGGAGACAGGCACCCAGCCGCCGCGCTCCGTTCCGGGGCCGGTGACGCGCTTCCAGCTTCCGCGGTCCTCGAGCGCGCGCACCACGGTACCGCGCGGCAGCGGCTCGCCGATCGGGTTCGCGGACGTATGGGGCTCCGCGCGCAGGTACAGAGAGGGCGTGATGACGATGAGCCCCGGCTCCGGGGGCGGCGTGCTCTCGCGAAGGATCTTCTCCAGCGTGACCGCGTACGCGGCGATGCGCTCCGCCTGATCCGTGCCGTTCACGGTCCTGCGCGCGTTGAAGTAATCGCATCGGGTGGGGTTGATGTACCGGCGCAGCGGCGTGCTGGTGAGCAGGCCCTCGCGCAGGGAGAGCGACAGGACGGCGTACGCCACGATGGGCTCCAGCGCCAGGTCGGGTTCGTACAGCAGCCGCGGCTGCCTTATCCGCTGGCCCATCGTCCTGTAGTTGTACTCCCACGTGAGCAGCACGTAGCCGCGGCCGTAGTAGACGTTGCGGTAGCGCCGCCCGGCCGAGTCCGTCACCACGACGGGGTTGCCGTAGGCCCGGCCGCTGCCCCTGTCCGGCTCCGCGTATGGAAGCCAGGTGTCGTTCGTCTCGTGCTTGATGGTGGCCAACACGTACGCCGCGCGCCGGATGTCGGCCAGCGCGGTGTCGGCGTCCACCAGGTAGAGCAGTCCGTCCAGCCCGGAACGCGCCTCGGCCGTCAGCGGGCCGAACTCGCGCGTGTACGCGTTGAAGAAACGGTCGTGATCGATGCCGAAGACGCCGGGATGCGCAGGCGCCGACGCATCCACCCGTCGATCGCGTTCATCGCCGCGCCACCGCGTCCAGCCGTACACGGAGCCGGCGATCAAAACCGCGGCCATGGCGGCGGCGAGCACTCCGGCCTTCCAGTGGTTGCGGCCGGCCCTGACTCCGACCGTGCCGGCGCCCACCCGGGAGGGCAGACGGTGCGGAGTGCGGCGCAAGGTCTGGATCAGGTCGCGCACGTCGTAGTCCCACCGCCGCTCGGTGAGCTCGAAGGCGTTGCGCTGCAGCAGGGGATGAAGGGAATTCGGGAGGACCGCCGGACCCGGAAGGCCGGCGCCGTTCAGCAGCACCGGGATCACCCGCACCCCCATCTCCAGCGCCGTCTCGATCTCCTGCCGCAGCAGGTCCGACGGATCTCCCAGGCGGCCGGCGTTGGTCCCCTCCGCCCAGCGCTTGCCGATCAGGACCAGCACCACGTTGCTCTCCGCGATCATCCGCTTGGCTTCGAGCGCGAACTCGTGGCCCGCCTGAAAGTCGTCCACGTCCATCCGCACGCGGTCGGTGCCGAACTCCTGGCGCAGCGCGTCGTGCAGGCGTCCGGCGTATCCGGAGCTGTCGTCGCGGCGGTAGGAGATGAAGACGGCCGGCGAGCGGCGCGCAAAGCGAAGGAGACGCATCAACGGAGGGCGAGGGAAAGAGCGCGACGGTACCGACAAGATGCGCGGTGCCGGACCGGCTCATCAAGTGTTTCGATCCGCGGCCCGCGGATGTATGTGCGAATGGGATCGGGGAGCGGCCGGGGTACGGGCGTTGCGTAGGCGGAAATCGCGAATTCCTCCGGCACTGTCGGCGGGGCGGAGGTACGGCCCAGCAACTCGTTACAAGATCATAGAATGGCAGCAGCGGCAGTCGCGCGTGCACGATACCAGGGGCTGGCGGCGGCGCGCCGGTGGGCGCACGACCCCGTGCGCCCCAGGGAGAAGTTCTCCCTCTCCGTGGGCGACAAGGTGGGCGAGCTCACCGTGATCGGGCACCTGGCGTGCGGCCGCATGACGGAGCTGTACCAGGTGTGGAGCAACCGCCACTGGTGCGCGCTCACGGGCAAGATCGCGCGGCCGGAGTTCATCACCAACGGCGTTGCCCCCGTCAGCTTCCGGCGCGAGGCCGAGGTGCTGGAAAAGCTGCGGCACCCCAACATCGTGCGCCTGTTCGGCGCCGACCAGGCCGAGGGGCGGCCATACATCCTGATGGAGTACCTGGCCGGCCCGTCGCTGTTCGACGTGCTGGAAGGGCTCCCCAGGCGCCGCCTGCACACCCCCGACGCCATCCGCGCCATCATGCACGTGGGCGCGGCCATCCACTACCTGCACCGCTGCGGCTACCTGTACCGCGACCTCAAGCCCGGCAACGTGCACCTGCGCGAAGGGGTGCCGGTGCTGCTGGACTTTGACGTGGTGCGCGAGATCGAGCCCATCCGCCGCCCGGCCGACCGCCTGGGCACGGCGCCGTACATGGCGCCGGAGCAGGTGCTCAAGGAGCCGCTGACGCCCGCCACGGACGTCTATGGGCTGGGCGCGCTGCTGTACGAGCTGCTCACGGGCAAGTGGCCCAACGAGGAGCCGGTGGAGGAGGACGAGGAGCAGTGGAACGAGTGGGGTGACGACGACGACGAGGGCCACGGGCCGCACGCCCACGTGGTGGACCGCACCGCCGCCACGGACCGCGAGCTGACCACGGCGGAGCTGGAGCAGCGCTATCCGCAGATCAAGCACCCGCCCTTTCCGCCGCGCGCGCACCTGCCGGGCATGCCGCGCGACCTGGAGGCGGTGATCCTGCGCGCCCTGCAGCCGGACCCGGCGGAGCGGTACCAGACCGTGTCGGGGATGCTGGCCGCGCTGGCCCCCATGCTCAAGGGCCGCCACCGCATGTGGCCCGAGAACGCGCCCGTGGAGCGCCGCGCGGACACGGAGTCGCGGTAGAAGCGTCCGTCTCGCCCCCCAGCCGGAGGGCGGCTGAAGCCGCGGCTCGAAATGCCACAAGCCCCGTCCTGGCTCGCTTGCGCTCGCCAGACGGGGCTTCAACTTCATGGATGTTGCGCGCAGGAGGAGTCGCGAGCGATCCAAGGCCTCCCGCACAGTCTGCGGAGGGGGTGGCGCGCTCTCAGGCGCCGCCGGGGAGGGCCCCAGACAAACGCGCACCGCGGCCATGCCACGGTGCGCGTTTCGTCTTCAGGCCGGAGTGCCGGTCATGCGCGAAAAGTCATCCCACTTTCGCAACTTTCGCACTCACGCACTCGTCACGGGTTCAGCCAGTAGCTGACCTTGAGCACCAGCACGTTGTCGGGCTGTGCGTTGAACAGGGCGCGGCGGTCGCGGCCCATGCTGAAGTCGCCGATGTACGGCGCGTAGTCGCTGCGGTCCTGCTGCCACGCCACATACAGCGTGCTCCCCGGGCGCCACTCCCAGCGCAGCACGGCATTGCCGCGCAGGCTGCGCAGGTTGAAGTCGCGGTTGGGGACAAAGAAGCGCGGCTGGTCGGCGCCCGCGCCGTTGGGATACACGAAGTACCCGCCGTCCGTCTGCTCCAGCGCGCCCAGGTCCTCGCCGTAGCGCTCGAAGTCGTAGGTGCGCGGCGCCGCCAGCTCGGCCGGGGTGCCGTAGTCGGCGCTGGCCAGGAAGGGCTGCGCGTACACCTGCAGCGACAGGTCCGTGGTGAAGGTCACGTTCAGCCGCGTCTCCACCGCCAGCTGCATCTGGTCCAGCTCCGACAGGATGTAGCGCCGGCCGAAGGTGTCTACCGCGTCGGCGTCCTCGCGCGCCATGATGTACTGCGCGCCGGCGTTCACCCGGGCCAGCAGGGGCGACACGGTGAGGTTCCACCGCGGCGACGGCCGCACCTGCAGGTAGCCGCCCGTCTGGAACTGCCACCCGCCCTCGCCCGCGGACTGGTAGAAGGTGAAGGCGCCGCCCGACAGCTTCTTGCGGTCGTCGGAGTTCACGTCCGCGCTGATGCGCCAGTTGGACGGACGGCGGGCCAGCGGACCACCCCAGGTAAGGCGGTCGTCCAGCGAGCCGGGCAGGGTGGTGCCCACCGACACGCTGGCGTTCCAGAAGTTGAGCCACTGCCCGAAGGCGGTGAACTGAAAGTTGTTGTAGATGTGGTCGCCGTCGTAGTTCCACTCGCCGCGGGCGTAGCCGTTGAACTGATAGAAGCGGAACACCTTGCCCGGCCGGTTCTCGGTGTACGCGAGCGTGCCCTGCAGGTCCATCCGGTTGCCGCGGTACTGGTAGCCCATGTCGTTCACCTCGTACCCCGGGGTGATGGTGCCCACCAGCAGGGTGGGGCGCCAGTGCCGCCCCTTGCGGTACGCGAGCTGGAACTCGCTGGCCATCCCGGTGAGGGAGGTGCGCATGCTGTCGTAGCGCACCTCGTCCTGGTCCGGGCGCTGAAAGTAGTGGAACGGATAGATCTGCTGCGTGCGCGCGATGGCGCGGCGGTCGCCCCGCACGTGGCTGCCGGAGACGAAGCCGGTGAGCTGCCACACGCGGTTGGCCCACTGGTGGCGAAAGTCCAGGCCGCCGCTGTACGCCGACGAGTGCAGCGTGCGGCGCAGCGGGTCCTCGTTCAGGTCGCGGTTCAGGGCCGTCATCAGCCCGCCCACCACCGTCTGCCCCGCGCGCAGGTCACGCCGCACGCGGCCCACGAAGTAGTGGCTCAGGGGCTCCACCGCCTGCGACTGCAGCAGCGAGTCGCCCTCCGCGTCGATGCTGATGAAGCGCGCCTCTTCGCGGCGGGTGAGCGCGCTCAGCATTCCCACCGACCAGCCGCCGCGGGTGCGGCCCGACACCTTGGCGGCGCCCAGGATGCGCGTCTCCGCCGGCACGTCGGCCAGCGGCGAGCCCACCCCCAGCTGCGGCTGCCGGCCGATGCGGCGCGAGTAGAACGCCGTGTTGCCGCCGCCCGTGCCGAAGTTGAAGAGCTCGGCGCCCTCCACGAAGAAGGGGCGGCGCTCCGCGAAGCGCGTCTCCACCGCCGTCAGGTTCACCTCCGCCGGATCCACCTCCACCTGCCCGAAGTCCGGGTTGATGGTGGCGTCCAGGGTGAGGTCGGACGTCAGGCGGTACTTGAGGTCGGCGCCCACGGAGGGCGAGTACTCACGGTCGTCGCGAAAGGGGTTGTTGCCGCGCTCCACGTGCTCGGCGCGCATCACGCTGTACGGCAGCACCTCCAGCCGCTTGCCCGTGCGCACGTCGTTCAGGCCCGTGAGGTGGCCGAAGCGGGGGATGCCGCCCTCCTGGTTTCGCGGGGTAAAGGCGAACACGGCGAACTCGCCCTTGCGGGCGATCTGCCGCTCCACCTGGATGCCCCACGTCTGCGCGGCCGCCGTGTTGAAGCGCAGCTGGCTGAAGGGAATGCGCAGCTCCGCCGTCCACCCGCCCTCGTCCACGGTGGTCTCGCCGTCCCACACCGGGTCCCACGACGCGTCCTCGCCCACCTCGCTGCGGGTCTGGTCGCGCCGCACGCCCGAGGGGTTGATCTCCAGGCCGAACGCCGTGCGGTGGTCGTGGTAGCTGTCCAGGATGACGGTGAGCCAGTCCGACGCCTCCATCCCCATGTCGCGCCGGCCCAGGCGGGTGGTCACGGGGCCGCTGTCGTGCAGGCGAACGCCCACGTACAGCGCCTCGTCGTCGTACACCACGCGCACCTCCGTGCGCTCCGACGCGGGCTGCCCCTCGGCGGGGTCCATCTGAATGAACTCCGTGGCCGGCGTGGCGGCCGCCCAGGCCGCATCGTCCAGGCGCCCGTCCACGCGCACGGGGCCCGTGGCACGCACGGCCGAGATCGCCGCGGGGGCGTGCGAGTCGCCGCCCGCGGGGGCCGCGGGCGCACCCTGCGCCGCGGCCGTCACGGGAAGGGCGGCGAGCAGGATGCCGATAGCTGCGTGACGCATGGCTACTGCGCTCCGGAAAGGAACCAAGGGGCGATCGCTGCCGGGCGAGGATCGCGCGGGAGAGGAGACGGCGAAAACGACGGACGCGTACGGCACTGCGCCCGACGCCATACGGTTCGGGCCGATCACCATTAAATATGGTCCAGAAATGCGTAGGAAGCAAGGTACGGCCGCTGCGCCTCCAAGGGGTCGCAGTGGACGCGTCACCCGTGCGCCATTAAGCGTTTACAGCCGTTTTTCTCAGGTGGAAAAACGCGCGGCCACGATGTGAACTTGCGGCGGAATCCGCGAGTGATGCCGGGCGCCAGGTCCCGCTCCGGACGGGTTGAAGCCGCGGCCGCAACGTCACGCCGGACGCGCCGCCGCCGCCCTTCCCCGGCGGCGCCCGAGAGCGCGCCCCCCTCCCTCAGAACTGCACGGGAGGGGGGATACACTTCGGCATCGCGTGACGGGAGGAGTTCTCCCCCCTCTCGCGCACGCTCGCGAGCCCGTGCGGGCGCGTATGCCATGCGCGCGGGAGAGGGGGCGGGGGGTGAGGCGCCGCGCGGCGCCGGCCGCGTCCCCGCCGTGCGCCGAAAATCCGGCGATTCCCTTCCCTAGGCCGCGTCCGCGGCCATGGACCCGTCCGCGCCGCCGCGCACGAACTGCAGCTCGTGGAGCCGCGCGTACAGCCCGCCCGTGCGCAGCAGCTCGGCGTGGGTGCCGCGCTCGCGGACCTCGCCGTGGTGCAGCACCAGGATCTGGTCGGCGCCCTGGACGGTGGAGAGGCGGTGGGCGATCACCAGCGAGGTGCGCCCCCGCATCAGCTCCGCCAGCGCGCGCTCGATCTGCGCCTCCAGCTCCGAGTCCACCGAGCTGGTGGCCTCGTCGAGCACCAGCACCAGCGGGTCGAACGCCAGCGCCCGCGCGAAGCTCACCAGCTGCCGCTCGCCCACGGAAAGCGAAGTGCCGCGCTCGCCCAGCGGCTGCGCGTATCCCTGCGGCAGGCGGGCGATGAACGGCTCCGCCCCCACCCGCCGCGCCGCCTGGCGCACCCGCTCGTCGGGGATGTCGGTCTCCCCCAGGCGGATGTTGCTCGCCACGTCCTCGCTGAAGAGAAACACGTCCTGCAGCACCAGGCTGATGCGCCCGCGCAGCTCGTCCACCGGCACGCGGGTGATGGGCACGCCGTCGAACAGGATCTGCCCCCGCGTGGCGTCATAGAAGCGCATCAGCAGGGAGATGATGGTGCTCTTTCCCGCCCCCGTCGCGCCCACGATGGCCACCCGCTCGCCGGGGCGCGCGACGAAGCTGACGCCCTTGAGCACCCAATCGTCGTCTTCTCCATAGCGGAACCAGACGTCGCGGAACTCGATCTCGCCGCGGCCGGGCGCCGGCAGGTGCCGCGGCTCGGGGTCGTCGCGCACCTCCGGCTCCGTGTCCAGCAGCTGGAAGATGCGCTCGGAGGCCGCCATGGCTCCCTGCAGGATGTTGTACTTCTCGGAGAGGTCCTGGATGGGGCGGAAGAAGCGCCGCGTGTACTGGAGGAACGCCGCCACCACGCCCACCGTCATCGTTCCCTGGATGGTTTCGCCACCGCCGTACCACAGGATCAGCGCCAGCGCGACCGCCGTCAGCACCTCGATGACGGGATAGAAGAGTGCGTAGTACTTGATGGAGCGCAGGTGCGCCTCCAGGTGGTCCGCGTTCACCCGCCTGAAGCGCGCGAACACCGGCTCCTGGCGCCCGAACAGCTGGATTACGCGCACGCCGCTGACGTGCTCCTGCGTGAACGCGTTGATGCGCGCCAGGCGGATGCGGATGTCGCGGTAGGCGCGGCGGATGAGGCCGCGGAAGAAGAAGGTGGCGATGGCGACGAAGGGGAGCACGGTGAAGGTCACCAGCGCCAGCTTCCAGTTCAGGTGCACCATCATCCCCAGGATGAAGAGCAGCGTGAACACGTCGCCGAAGATGGTCACCAGCCCCGACGAGAAGGCCTCGTTCAGCTGCTCCACGTCGTTCGTCACCCGCGTCATCAGCCGCCCCACGGGGTTGCGGTCGAAGTAGCGCAGCGACAGCCGCTGCAGGTGCGCGAAGATCTCGCCCCGCAGGTCGAACATCACCCGCTGCCCCAGCCACGCCGTCAGCAGGGTGTGCGCGTACTCCGCCACGAACGCCAGGACCAGCGAGCCGATGTACAGCGCGACCAGCATCCCCAGCAGCCCCGCGTCCCTGTCCGGGATGGCTCGGTCCAGCGCGACCTTGGTGAGGTACGGGCCCGCCAGCTCCAGCGCGGCGCCCGCGAAGAGCAGGAACAGCGAGACGGCCACCTGCAGCCGGTACGGGCGCAGGTAGGCCACCAGCCGGCGCAGCAGGCGTGCGTCGGGTCTGGCGTCTGTCTCGTCTTCCGGATGCGCCTCGCTCACGCGCACCCGCCCGCGCGCGTGCGCCCGGAACGAACGTGTTGAACGCGATACTCCATGCGGCGGAACGTAGCGGCGGCTCGGCGGACGGGCAACGTGAGCGGCGCGGCGGTGCCGGCACCCCGTCCGGATACGAAGCGCGCCCGGCTATCGACACGCGCGGCTGTCATTTCGAAGGAGGCGCCCGTGTGATCGCTGCCGGTGCAGGAACCCACGGCGCCGACCGGGCAATCTACTCGCCCCCGGCAGGTGCCGCGCCGCACTCGACGGACCTGCCCGTTCATGCTGGTGGGCCCGCATCGGAACTTCAAGCAACGCGGGTGTCTGCGGTGCGACCATGGGACCTTCCGTCCAAACCGGCAGGCTCCGTCCGAGGCCGGGGCCAGCCCCCCGGTCGTTCCGGCAAGGTGCTTCGGTGTGCTGTGTACCCGGGCTGCGGCGTGACGAGGACTCGGCGAGCGCCGGAGCGAGAAGCGGGTCACCAGCACGGGTGAGTAGATTTCTCGCCCGGCGCCACGGATTTCCTGCACCGGCAGCGACCACGCGGGCGCCTCCTTCGAAAATGACGCAGCGCTTCAATCCGCCGGCCATCCCCGAGGCGCGGGACGGTCGTATCCGCCGGCCGGACGCGTGGCAGAACGGAGGCGATCCCTGTATCAGTTTTCACGTTGCGCACGAGAGAGTTACGCGCTCCGCGCCCTCTGTCGGACCGTCGTTGACATCTCCTGGACACACGCGTAGCTTGGGCTTCTCCCCGTCGTTCCTTGCTCCACCCGATGTGCGCCTCCCGGCCAAACCCATGACGCTTGCCGCCCGTCCCGGCCGGCCGCCGCGCCGCGCGCGCGCCGCAGTCCTCGCCCTTGGCGCGGCCGCCCTTGCCGTGGCGGCCGCGTGTGCCTCCTTCGGCGGCGGCGAGGGGGACGAGCTGGTGCTGGGGCTGGCGGTGCCGCTCACGGACGGAGAGGGAAACCCCGACGTGTACGGCGTGCGCTCGCGCATGGGCGCCGAGCTGGCGGTGGAGGAGCTGAACGCCGCCAACGCGTTCGGCGGGCGCAAGCTCGTGCTGCGCATCGTGGACGACAAGGGCAATCCCACGGCCGCCATCGCCGCCGCCGACTCGCTGGTGAACGACGACCGCGTGCTGGCCGTCGTGGGACACGTCTACTCCGGCGCCACCATCGCCGCCGCGCAGCAGTACAGCGGCCGCCTGCCGGCCGTGGCCACCAGCGCGACCAGCCCGGAGATCAGCCGGCTGGGCGAGTGGATCTTCCGCGTGGCGTCCAGCGACTCGGCCAACGCGGTGGCGCTGGCGCGGGCGGCAAACGGCATGGGGCGCCGCATCGCCGTGCTGTACTCCAACGACGACTACGGACAGGGGCTGGCCCGCAACTTCGCGAGCGCCCTGCGCGCCGCGGGGGGGACCGTGGCGGCCATGGACCCCTTCCTGGACGACACGGAAGACTTTACGCCGTACCTGCGGCGGATGCAGAGCCGCGGCGTGGACCTGGTGTTCGTCGCCGGCCTGCAGGACCCCGCCGCGCGGGCCATCGCCCAGGCGCAGGGCGTGGGGCTGGGCGCGCGCTTTCTGGGCGGCGACGGCATCGAGGGGCTGGCGTCCATGGGCGCGCGCTACGACGGCACCGCCGTGGGCGTGCTCTTTCACGGGCAGATGTCGGACTCGGCGCGCGCCTTCGTGCAGCGGTACCGGGCGCGCTACCGCGAAGACCCCGACTCGCAGTCGGCGCTGGCGTACGACGCCGTGCGGCTGCTGGCGCGGGCGCTCCAGCAGGGGCACCACGACCCGGCCGCCATCCGCCGCTGGCTGGCGGGGGTGGGCGCGGAGCGGGGCGGCTCGCCGCCCTTCGAGGGCGTGGCGGGGAGAGTGGCTTTCGACCAGAACGGAGATCCGGTGAACAAGCGGTTCACATTGGGAGTGATCCGGGGCGGCGGCATCGTGCTGCCGGAGGCCGGCCGATGAGCGCGGCGTGGAGCCTGCCCGCCGGGCGGGAAATGTTCGACACGCTGCGCAGCCGCCTGCGCGCCGGCGCCGCGCTCATCGTGGCGCTGGTGCTGGTGGGCGCCATCGTGTCGGTGTGGAGCCTGGACCGCATCTCGCGCGACACGGAAAAGCGGCTCTCGGACCTGCGCCAGAGCAGCGAGATCGGCTCGCAGCTGGAGTCGCTCATCCTCAACCAGATCGCGGCGGGCGAGCGCTACCTGGTCACGCCCGATCCGCGGTTCCAGCAGAACTTCGCCGAGTACGGCCGCCGCGCGCACGAGCAGCGCCGCCGCTACAAGGACCTGAAGGACCTGACCACCGCCGAGCAGCAGAAGATCACGGCCGTGGAGCAGGCCCACCAGCGCATCGAGGTAGAGTACGCGCTGGCCCACGCGCAGGTGGACGTGGGCGACCGCGAGGGCGCCCTGCGCCGCGTGGCCGCCGTCCGCCCGCGGACGCAGGAGCTGGCCGACGCCATCCGGGAGATCGGCGCCACGCAGGCGGAAAAGGTGTCCGCCGCCGCCGCGCAGATGGGGCGCGAGACGCGCCGGTGGGAGGTGATCCTGCTCCTGGTCGCCCTCTTCGCCGCGGCGGCCACGGCGGGGCTCATCTACATCGCCATGCGCTTCTGGATCCAGCGCCCGCTGGACCAGCTGGCCGAGAGCGCGCAGCAGCTGGGCGCCGGCGACCTGCGCCAGCGGGCCAACGGCAGCCAGGGGGCCATGACGCGCGAGTTCAGCGCCCTGCACACCACCTTCGACCAGATGGCCGGCCAGCTGCGCACCATCGTGGGCGAAACGGTGGGGACGGCGGAGCGCATCAGCAACTTCGCGTCGGACCTGTCCAGCATTTCCGAGGAGGTGGCGGCCTCCAGCGGCGAGGTGGCGACGGCCATGGTGGGGATCGCCAGCGGCGCCGAGAGCCAGTCGCACGGGCTGCAGGCCACGCGCGAGGCGCTGGAGGAGATGGGGCACCGGTCCACGGAGATCGTCAACGCCTCGCAGAGGGTGAGCTCGCTCTCGCAGCAGATCCACCTGGTCGCGGCGCAGAGCCGGTCCGAGGTGGGCTCGGCGCTGCAGAGGCTGCTGGAGATCCGCGAGGTGGTGACGGACAGCGCGGCGCGGGTGACGGAGCTGGAGCAGGCCTCCATCCAGATCGACCGCTTCGTGGAGACCATCACGGCCATTGCCCGGCAGACCAACCTGCTGGCGCTGAACGCGGCCATCGAGGCGGCCCGCGCGGGCGAGCACGGGCGCGGCTTCGCGGTGGTGGCCGAAGAGGTGCGCAAGCTGGCGGAGGGCTCCGCCCGCGCCGCCAACGAGGTGGCGCAGAACGTGTCCGG
>DATABT010000379.1:0-3180 GCA_036259455.1 Longimicrobium sp.
GCCGGACGCACGCCGCGTCCGGCCCCTGCCCGTCCCGGCCCCCGCGCCGGCGGGGACGCCCCCGAACCCGTCCTCGATGAGCCGTTCAGAAGTTGAGCCAGTAGCTGAACTTCACCAGCAGCACGTTGGTCGCCGGGACCGTGTGGTCGTCGCCCATCCCCATCAGCCGCCCGAAGTCGCGGCGCAGCCCGAAGCTCCCGTCCGACAGGTAGTCGGAGCGCCCCTGGCTCCACACCACGAACAGCGTGGACCCCGGCCGGTACTCCCAGCGCAGCACCGCGTTGGAGTTCATCTGCTTGAAGTTGAAGTCCGGGTTGCCGAACCGGTATCCGAACCCGGCCGCGTCACCGCACCCGCCCGCCTGCGGCCGCACGCCGAAGAACACGTTGCCGTTCTCGTCCTCGCACCGGCGGATCTCGGTGTCTCCGAAGGTGTGGAAGCGGTCACCGAAGCGCTCCGCGCGCGAATCCGCCACCTCCATGAACTCCTCGTAGTCGCCCGCGCTGATGAACGGCTGCGCGTAGAACTGCAGCGTGAGGTTGGGGCTGAAGATGTAGTTCAGCCGCGCCGTCAGGCTCCCCGTGGTCTGGTCCAGCCGCGCGAACACCCAGCGCTGCGCGTCGGCGGCCCCAGCGTCCAGCCGGGAGCCCACGTACTGCCAGGCGCTCGTGTTCCAGGTGATGGAGGGCGACAGCGACAGGTCGAAGCGGCTGGACGGCCGCACGTTCACGTACGGGGCCACCCAGGCCGAGCTCCCCTCCGTCTCGTTCTCCATCGTCACGTTCAGGTCCGCCCCGAACGACACCTTGCGGCGGCGGTCGCTGTAGAACCCGCCCCACGCCTCCGTCGAGGGCGGCGTCACCAGCGCCGGCCCGCCGCGCAGCCCGGCCACGGCGAGCCCCGCGATGTTGTGCGACACGCCCCAGTACCCGCCCCACAGGTTCGTCAGGGTGAAGTTGCCGTTCAGGCCGGTGGAGAAGTTGGTCCGCTCCCCGTCCGTGGTCCATCCCGCGTTGTTGTTCCAGTAGACGTTGTAGTCCCGGAACGCGCCCTGGGGCCGGAACCGGTTGTAGCCCAGGTAGCCGTCCCAGGCGTAGAAGTCGGCGTTCTGCACGAAGCCCAGGTCGTTGGCCTCGAACCCCGGCGAGCGGTAGACGATGCCCGAGCCGCCGCGCCAGGTCCCCGCGATCTTGTTGATCCCCATCAGCCCCGCCGTGCCCGCCAGCGACGTGCGTAGCGGATTGAACTCCACGTGCTCTGCGTCCGGGCGCTGAAAGAACCGGGCGGAGCTCCGCTGCAGGCGCTGGATGGCCATGGTGTCGCCCCGCACGCTGCTCTGCAGCAGGTACCCGTGCAGCTGCCAGTTGCCGCCGAAGAAGCGGTGGCGCCAGTCCAGGCCGCCCGCGTAGGCCGAGCTCGGCAGCCACTTCAGCCCGTCGGTGCCGTCCAGGCGGCGGTGCACCGTGGTGACGATGGCGCCCACGTTGGTCTGCCCGCCACGCAGGTCCTTGCGCACCCGCGCCACGCCGTAGTTGGACATCGGCTCGGTGACGGCCTCCTGCACGCCGGTCACGTCGTCCACTACGTAGCGCGTCTTCTCCTCCGCCGTCACCGCGTCCAGCACGCCGATGGTCCAGCCGTCGCTCGTCCGCCCGGTCAGCTTGGCGGCGGCCAGGATGGTGGTGGCGTCCGGGTGGTCCACGTAATCCATCCCGTCCCCCACGCTTCCCTGCGGCCGCCGCCCGATGCGCCGCGAGTAGAAGAGCCCGCCCAGGTTGAAGACGTCCGCCCCCTCCACGAAGAAGGGCCGGCGCTCCTGAAAGAAGGTCTCGAACGCCGACAGGTTCACCTGGCCGGGATCCGCCTCCACCTGCCCGAAGTCGGGGTTGAAGGTGGCCGTGAGCGTAAGGTTGCTCGTCAGCCCGTACTTCAGGTCCGCGCCAAAGGAGAGTGCCGGGTCCGTGGGCGAGCGGAAGGGGTCGTCGTCCGAGACCCGCCCGTCGCGCGTCACGCGGGCCACCGTGTAGGGAAGCAGCTCCAGCCGCCGCGGGCTGCCCAGCCCCCGCAGCCCCGTGAGCGTGCCGAAGCGCGAGCTGAAGCCCGACTGGTCCGGCCGCATGGGCGACCAGTACGAGCGCTCCTCCTTGCGGGCGATGTCGCGAATGAAGTTCAGCCCCCACGTCTGCTCGCCCGCCCCGGTGCGAAAGCGCAGCTGGCTGAAGGGGATGCGGAACTCCGCCGTCCATCCCAGCGAATCGATGGTGGTCTCCGCCGTCCAGACCGCGTCCCAGGTGATGTCTTCGTTGCCGTCGTCAAAGTGGTAGGCGTCGCGCTTCACCCCGCGGGGCGAGACGGCGAAGCGAAAGCCCGTGCGCTTGTCGTGATAGCTGTCGAAGATGACCTGCACCCAGTCCGAGACCAGCCCCGTAACGTCGCGCCGCCCCAGCTGCGACGAGATGGAGTCCGGCGCCGAGTCGAAGGCGCGCACCCCCACGTACACCGCCTCCGCGTCGTAAACGACCCGCGCCTCCGTGCGCTGCGAGGCCGGCTGCCCGAAGGTGGGCCGCTGCTGCACGAAGTCGCCGGCCACCGGCGCGGCGCTCCACACCGCTTCGTCCAGGCGGCCGTCGACCACGGGCGTCTGCTCGCCGGCGGCCACCCGGTGCGCGCCCAGCACGCGCGCCGAGTCCGCGGGCGCCTGCTGCAGCACGGCTGCCGCGGTAAGGACAAGGGCTGCTGCGATCATGTGGGGATCATGGGGAGAGGGTTGACGGGATGCCGGACGTGGGATGCCGTATCGCTCGATTCGGCTGGAAGCGCCCGCCGTCCCCGGTGGCGCCGGTCGCGGAGGTGCGCGTGCATGCTAGTGTACTAGCAGGTGCTAGTGTACTAGCACCTGCCCGCGGCGTCAAGCGTTCCGTGTCCGGCGTCCACGATTCAGGGGTGATGGCGGCTGCAAACGGAGGATGAGATGGGCGCTGCGATGAAAAGGTTGCGTCGCTCCGGCATCCATCCGGCACGAGAAACAATCCTCGCCACAGCGCGGTGGAGACGGCCCCCCGCTCCGCTTCCGCCCACCCGATCCTCCCCGCCTCTCCCGCGCCCTCCAATCCGCCCACCCCACTTACCCCACTCACGCACTCCCGCACTCCCGCACTCTCACGCACTCACGCACTCACG
>DATABT010000380.1:0-2982 GCA_036259455.1 Longimicrobium sp.
ATCCCTCGCACGGCGACCATGATGACGCCCGACAGCGGCGGCGCCTTCGTCCGCCTGAACGTGGCGGTGGTGGACGCGCGCACCGGCTTCGTCGTGTGGTGGGGCGAGGCGGACGGCCATCCCGCCGCCCCCGACGACCGCGCGCTGATCACGAGCGCGGTCGTCGGGGGCGGCGGGATGGCCGTCCGCCTCGCCCCACCACACGACGAAGCCGGTGCGCGCGTCCACCACCGCCACGTTCAGGCGCACGAACGCGCCGCCGCTGTCGGGCGTCATCATGGTCGCCGTGCGGGGGATGACCACGATCCGCGCCTCGGTGAGCGCCATGTAGCGCCGCACCGCGTCCGCCAGCCCGCCCTGGATGCGGCGGTCGCCCCACGCCTCGTAGCGGTCGTTGGGGAGCGCCGCCGGGTCGGGCGCGAAGTTGGGCGAGGACGCGAGGGAACGCCGCAGCCGGGCGGGGTCGATCCACTGCGTCCGCGTGTCACGCGCGCGGATGGCCGCCACGATCTCTTCCGTGATGGCCTCGCGGTTGAACGGAACGCCGGTGGAGGCCTGAACGGGAAGGATGAGCACGCGCTGGCCGCCCAGGTCCATGGGCGCCACGGAGGTCGCGGGGGCGACGCCACCCGGCGGCGGCTTCCTGCCCCCGCACGACGCCGCGGTGAGCAGCGCGCACGCCGCGGCGCAGGCGAGCGCCAGGGTCCGCCGGGCGGACGCGCGGCGGAGGGGAGCTTCAGATCGGTGGATCAAAGGAGGTGTCCCCCGTCGACGGGAATGACGGCGCCGGTAATGTGGCGCGCGTACTCGGAGCAGAGAAAGACGACCACGTTGGCCACGTCCTGCGGGTCGCCCAGGCGGCCCAGGACGGCGCGCTCGCGGGCCGTGTCCAGGATTTCGGCCGGCACGCCGCTGGTGAGCCGCGTGGTGCGGATGTATCCCGGCGCCACCGCGTTCACGTTCACGTTGTTGGGCCCCAGTTCCAGCGCGGCGCTCCGTGTCAGCCCCAGCAGTCCCGCCTTGGACGCGCTGTAGTTGGCCAGCCCGAACTCGCTGCGGATGCCGTGCACGGAGGAGACGTTGACGATCTTGCCGTCGTGCTGCCGGCGAAAGAGCGGCGCCACCGCGCGGATCATGTGAAAGGCGCCGGTCAGGTTCGTGTCCAGCACCGACCGCCACTGCTCGTCGCTCAGCCGCCAGAGCGCGCGGTCGCGGGCAATGCCGGCGTTGTTGACCAGGATGTGGATGGCGCCGAACTCCTCGTGCGTCTGCTGGACGAAGCGGTCCACCGCCTGGGGATCGCGCACGTCGCACTCGGCGCAGCGCACCTTCACCTCCATGTGGCGGATCTCGCGGGCCGTGTCCTCGGCCTCGGCGTGCATCTCGCCGCCGCCGTCGTAGGAGAAGTAGTTGAAGGCCACGTGCACCCCGTGCCGCGCGAACTCCAGCGCGATCGCCCGTCCGATGCCCGTGGCTCCGCCGGTGACGACCGCCACGCGGCCGCGCAGCCCGGTGCCGTACTTGAGCGCCTTGGTCTGCGTTTCCTCCACCACGTCTTCCAGCAGCTGCTCCACCGGATCGCTCTCGGCGGGAACGCGCACGATGTTGCCGGGAATGCTGGGAAGGGGCTGGTAGGCGGCGCGGTTGGGATCGGCTGCGCGCGGCTGGTCTTCGCGGAGATCGCGACGGGGCATTCCGGCGACCGGGTGTGGGGGTGCGATGAGGCTGCGGGCGGTCCATGGATACTACCGCCCGCCGCGCCGCCGGGGCAAGCGCTTCCTGCGCCCGGGCGGACACGCCGGACGCACGGGAGGGCAACTTTCGTGCGCGGAACGGCAGGGGATAGGGAATAGGGAATAGGGAATAGGGAATAGGGAATAGGGATCGGTAGCCGGCGCCGTGCTGCGTCCGCGAGCCATCTCCTCAGACTGGTTTTCGTTCGTCCCTCGCGGCGGCGGTTGCCTCGCTCCCCCAATCGCGGTGGCGCGCTCTCAGGCCCCGCCGGGGGAAGGCCCCGCGCCAGCGGTGCGTCGAAGCGAAAAGGGCCCCGCCGCACCGCGACGGAGCCCCGGAATCCGCAGGAAGCCGTTGCCGGCTATTCCCTATTCCCTATTCCCTGCAGTTCAGTACGGGCTCGCATCGTAGTTGTCGATCTGCGCGCGCTGCAGCTTGCCGCTGTAGTCCAGGTAGCAGACCTTGGTCTCCGAATAGAACTCGTAGACTTCCCAGCCGCCCTCGCGGTGGCCGTTGCCCGTCTGCTTTACCCCGCCGAACGGCAGGTGCGCCTCGGCGCCGATGGTGGGCGCGTTTACGTAGGTGATGCCGTTGTCCAGGTCCTGGAACGCCCGGAAGCTGGCCACCGCGTCGCGCGTGTAGATGGACGAGCTCAGGCCGTACTTCACCTCGTTGTTGATGCGGACGGCCTCGTCCAGCTCGCCGAAGCGCAGCACCGACAGCACGGGGCCGAAGATCTCCTCCGTCGCCATCCGGGAGCCCGGCTTGATGTCGGTGAAGATGGTCGGCTCAAAGAAGAAGCCGTCGTCCAGCCCGTCACCGGACGGACGCCCGCCGCCCAGGGCCAGCGTGCCCTCCTGCTTTCCGATCTCCACGTACTGCTCCACCTTCTGCCGGCTCGCCTCGTGGATCAGCGGGCCCACGTCCACGCCCTTTTCCAGCCCGTAGCCCAGGTTGAGCCCCTTGGCACGGTCGATCAGCCGCTGCACGAACTGATCGTGGATCTCGTCCTGCAGCAGCAGGCGGCTGGTGGCGGTGCAGCGCTGCCCGGTGGTGCCGAACGCGCCCCACAGCACGCCGTCGATCGCCAGGTCCAGGTCGGCGTCCGCCATCACGATCTGCGCGTTCTTGCCGCCCATCTCCAGCGACAGCCGCTTGTGCATCCGCCCGCACGTCTGGGCGATGATGGAGCCCGTCTCCGTCGACCCCGTGAAGGAGATGACGGGGATGCCGGGATGCTCCACGATG
>DATABT010000381.1:0-6815 GCA_036259455.1 Longimicrobium sp.
AGCGACCGCACGCCCAGAATCACCAGCAGGGAAAGCAGAAGGCCCAGCGTGGCCGTGGTCTGGATGAACGCCGTGTAGAAGCCGCGCCGGTTGTCGGGCACGTGCTCCGCCACGTACGTGGCCGCGCCGCCGTACTCGCCGCCCAGCGCCAGCCCCTGCACCAGGCGCAGCAGCAGCAGGATGATGGGCGCCGCCACGCCGATGGTGGCGTAGCCGGGAAGCAAACCGATGATGAAGGTGGCGCCGCCCATGATGAGCAGCGTGACCAGGAACGCGTACTTTCTGCCCACCAGGTCGCCGATGCGGCCGAAGAAGAGCGCGCCGAAGGGCCGCGCCGCGAACCCCGCCGCAAAGGTGGCCAGCGTCTGCACCAGCGCCAGGGTGGTGTTGCCCTGCGGAAAGAAGGTGCCGGCCAGGATGGTGGCCAGCGAGCCGAAGATGTAGAAGTCGTACCACTCGATCATCGTCCCCACCGACGACGCGGCGATCACCTTCCAGATGGTGCGCGTGTCCGACGGCTGGTGGTCGGCGGCGGCGTGCGGCGATGCGAGCGGGGCGTCGGCCATCGGGCGTGTCTCCGGCGGGCGTGTGGGCCGGCGGGACCGGGGGATGCGCCGCCCCGGAACCGCCGCGGGATGGCCGGTTTGCGTGCGTTCGCGGGCCCGCGTAGCTTGGCGAGCGAACGTCCGTTCCCAACCGGCCGCGGGTTACGATGCGCGGTGCGCGCGCAATCGGCAAGCCATCTGCCGTCTTGCGCCGCCGCCGCGCGCGGGATTTGCGGCGCGGCGGACGTTGGCATCAATCGAATCCAGATCCGGCGGACCGCCGCCGCGCACCCCGTATCACGCCCGCTCCTCCAGAGGAGATCCGGATGTCGTCCACCGAGCAGACCCTCGACTCGCTGCTGCAGGAAGACCGCGCCTTTCCGCCGCCGCCGGAGTTCGCCGCGCGCGCCAACGCGAACGACCCGTCGATCTACGCCCACGCCGACGCCGATCCGGAAGGCTGGTGGGCGGACTGGGCGCGCCGCCTGCACTGGTTTCAGCCGTGGGAGCGCGTGCTGGAGTGGAATCCGCCGTACGCCAGGTGGTTCGCCGGAGGCAGGCTGAACGCCGCGTACAACTGCCTGGACCGCCACGTGGAGGGCGGGATTGGGAGCAAGACCGCGCTGCTGTGGGAGGGCGAGCCCGGCGACACGCGCACCTACACCTACGCCGATCTCCACCGCGAGGTCGGCAAGGCCGCCAACGCGCTGCGCAAGATGGGCGTACAGAAGGGCGACCGCGTGGCCATCTACCTGCCGATGATCCCCGAAGCCGCCATCGCCATGCTGGCCTGCGCCCGCATCGGCGCCGCGCACTCCGTGGTCTTCGGCGGGTTCAGCGCGGAGAGCCTTCGCGACCGCATCCGCGACGCCGAGGCCAGGGTCCTCATCACCGCGGACGGCGGATACCGGCGCGGCGGCGTGGTGGCCCTCAAGCGCGCCGCGGACGAGGCCGTCGAGGAGCAGGGCGGATGTCCCTCCATCCAGCACGTCCTGGTCGTCCGCCGCCACGGTTCCGCCGGCGACACACTGGGCGGCGCGGCGATGAAGGAGGGCCGCGACCACTGGTGGCACGACGTGGTGGACCCGGAGGATGCCGACTGTCCCGCCGAGCCGATGGATTCGGAGGATCTGCTCTACATCCTCTACACCAGCGGCACGACGGGGAAGCCCAAGGGGATCATGCACACCACGGGCGGCTACCTCACCCAGTGCCTGGCCACGACCAACCTCGTCTTCGACCTCAAGGACGACGACGTCTACTGGTGCACGGCGGACGTGGGATGGGTGACGGGCCACTCGTACATCGTCTACGGACCGCTGGCCAGCGGCGCGACCGTGTTGATGTACGAGGGCGCTCCGGACGCGCCTGACCGCGGGCGGATGTGGAAGATCATCCAGGACTACCGGGTCACCATCTTCTACACCGCGCCCACGGCCATCCGCGCGTTCATGAAGTGGGGGACGGAGTGGCCG
This sequence comes from Longimicrobium sp., assembly GCA_036259455.1. GTDB lineage: Bacteria > Gemmatimonadota > Gemmatimonadetes > Longimicrobiales > Longimicrobiaceae > Longimicrobium. Next base: position 2,021 of record DATABT010000381.1, read on the forward strand.
GCGAAGTACGACCTCTCCACGCTGCGCCTGCTGGGCACCGTGGGCGAGCCCATCAACCCCGAGGCGTGGATCTGGTACCACCAGAACATCGGCGGCGCGCGCTGCCCCATCGTGGACACGTGGTGGCAGACGGAGACGGGGGCGATCATGATCACGCCGCTCCCCGGCATTACCGAAACCGTCCCCGGCAGCGCGACCACGCCCTTCCCCGGCATTCGCGCCGACATCCTTTCCCTGCGCGGCGAGCGGATCCCCACGGGCGGCGGCTTCCTGGCCATCCGCCGCCCCTGGCCCAGCATGCTGCGCGGCATCTGGGGCGATCCGCAGCGCTTCGTGAACACCTACTGGAGCAAGTGGGCCGGCGAGACCGTGGGCGAGGGGGATGACGGGCAGCCCGGCGAGAGCGTCTACTTTCCCGGCGACGGCGCCAAGCGCGACGAGCGCGGCAACTTCTGGGTGATCGGCCGCATCGACGACGTGCTGAACGTGGCCGGCCACCGCATCGGCACCATGGAGGTGGAATCGGCGCTGGTCGACCACCCGTCCGTGGCCGAGGCCGCCGTCGTCGGCAAGGCGCACGAGCTCAAGGGGCAGGCCGTGGCCGCGTTCGTGACGCTCAAGGAGGGCATCGAGGCCACGGATTCGCTGATGAAGGAGCTGAGCGAGCACGTGGTGAAGAAGATCGGCGCCATCGCGCGCCCCGACGCCATCCTGTTCGCCGGCGACCTGCCCAAGACGCGCAGCGGCAAGATCATGCGCCGCCTGCTGAAGGACATCGCCGAAGGCCGCGCCCTCGGCGACACCACCACCCTCGCCGACCCCTCCGTCGTCGCGCGCCTCAAGGACGACTACGAGGCGAAAGAGGGCTGAGCGGCTCCGACGGCTCGAATCGGTACCTGCAGAACGGGCGCTCCTCCGGGGCGCCCGTTCGGTTCTCGATTATTTTACTCGACTGCAGAGGCGAGATTCCCTCCAATACGCCTGACCAACCTTCTGTCTTCCTTGGTTTAAAACCGGATTATGGGCAAGCTTTTCCGGAATCAAGAAGGACGGGTCCATCTATCGGGGTGATCCCGGCCGGCGATGTACAGCGACCACTCAGAAGTGCCCTACCGCTGAGCTCCGGCCACTCGTCGTCACCCCGTCCAGATCTCGCAATGGCCGAAATATGTCACAACAGCACACTGTTCGTTCGCCGCTGGTTCGCGAACCTCGACAGTGTACATGGGCGAATGGCGGAGATCAGCCACCTCACCCATACCAACGCGAAGGAGTTCTCGAAGCAAAAGATGGGAGACGTGCTGCTGCCGGACGCACCCGGTTTCGATCTCCGGGTAGGCAACCTGAAGCTCCACTGCCAGCAGGCGCTTGGGCTGCTGGTGCCGGATTCGGCGATCGAGGCCGGCAACACGTTTCTGGCCTTCATGGGCGCGATCACCGTTCCGGCGGAAAAGCGCCTGCTGGCCCTCTTCCACTGCATATCCGAGAAGCTCGGTCCCGGCGGCATTCCCACCACGCCGAATGACGCTTTCGCGGCGCTTTCGCTGTCCAAGGCGTTCGGCGCTGGCGCGTTTGGCAGCAATGCCGCCCTCAGAGCGCTCGACGCGGCGCTCCGCGAAAGCGTCAGCCCAGCGTTCTACTCAGATCCGGCTGCGATCTCGGATCCGCAGCGGTCGGTGAAGGACGCAATGCGGAAAATCCTGGCGTAAGGGAGAGTACACATGACTTCCATGCACTGCCGGATCCGACTTGCGCTCGTGGCCGCCGCGTTTACCTTCGCGATCCCGGATGCCGGGGACGCGCAGGTGGTGACGCCCGTAGACCTGAGTGCGCGCGTCGAGCACACCGAATTGCTCCCGTCACGTATCCCCGTGCAGTACGTAATCGTCGATCTGCAGCCAATCATTGATGAAAATGAATCCCTGAACGCCGTACGTACCCTGGTCGCGAACCCCGCAAACTGGGTGCTTCGCCGACGGGGCGAATCGCGGCGCTTGAACATCGGTGAACGCGTGCTGCTTCCCCCCGATTCAACCGAGCCCACCGCCTACCTCATCCTGAGGCGCGGTGTGCTGGAAAAGGGCGATACCCTCGAGGTAGGGATCCTGAAGGATGGAAAGCTGTTTACACACAGCACCGGCACCGGCGCGGCACCGGTGAACGTGACAGCAACGCTCCGGCCGCTGACGTTCCAATTTGATCCCAAGCAGGTCCCCGACCAGAAGTTGCTGGGGGGCGGAGCCGCCGACGTCATCCAGTTCGGGTTGAAGCTTGAGGTGCCCAGCCTGCTGGCCAATGGGGGGCTGGCGCGCGTGTACGTGCGCAGCAACACGCTGCTCTCCACTGACGAGCGGGATGTCGCGACCCGGCTGCAGGGGACGGTGGGCGCGGAACTGAGCCTGCTGCGATCCTGGTACGTTCCGGGTTTCGTGGACATGACTGTTCAGACGAACCAGCGATTCTCCAACTCATCGCTCATCGTGAGCACCGGCGTCCGGTCCATCCTGCCCTGGGGGTGGACGCGATCGATCCTGTGGAACAGCTTGGTCCGGGCGCCGATCTCTCCCGAGATCTCCCTCAGTGGGCAGTACCAACGGCGCATGGAAGTTGACACACTGGTCGCCGCCGAAAGGGCGAAGGACAACGTGTTCCGGATTGCGGGGTTGTTCGACTGGCGGCCGGTGCACCTCCTGCCCGGACGCGTCCCCGATAAGAAGGACATCACGCTGGAGCCCACGCTCCGCGGCTGGTACTTTCCGCATGCGAATGCTCGCGGTGGTACCTCCATCCGAGAGTTCGAAGGCCACGTTGACATGGCGCTTTACGTGCCCGTGAGCGGATTCCCCAGCGGGTTCCTGCTTACGAGCGGGTCGGGGGAGGATACGCTGACGCGCCTGAAGATCCAGTACGTCAGCGGGGCCAACGAAGCGAACGGGTTCGCGCGTTCGTCAGAGTGGAAGATCGGATTCGAAGTTTCGAAGTAGGGCCGCGCACCTACTACTCCGGCCCCGCCCTCCGCTCCACCGCATACACCCAATCTCCCAGCGCGGAGCGATCGTCGTCGGCGGCGTTGGCGGCGGCGTGGAAGGTGATGGGGCCGGACGCGGTGGCGGGGGCGGTCCACACGACGGGCCACGCCGCAGCGCCGGGGGTGGCGAGGCGGGAGCCGGGCTCGGTGTGGCCCGCGTAGTGGATGCGGCCGGCCGTCTCCACCTGGACGGACCCGTCTGCGTCCACGGGGGCGAGGGTGCCGGCCTGGACGCCCGCGGCGGTGCGCGCGGAAAGCTGAAAGCCGGCGGCAGCCATGTCCGGCCGGCGCAGGCGGATGATCAGGCGGTAGGCCTGCCCGGGCGTGTACTGCACGGGCAGGCCTTCGATCGTCAGGGAACCGGCGGGGTCGTTCAACTCCGCGCCAAAGTGGCACATCTGGCACGTGGGCTCGCCGAAGCCGCCGGTGGTGCCGGGCGGCGCGCCGTACGGGTACGCGCGGCCGTGCACCCGCGTGGAGCCGGCGGCGGTGAGAACGACCGCTAGCGCCAGCGCGCCGGCGGCCGTCGTGGCGACTCGAAGCGGTGTCACGGCACCTTCACCCGGCCGACGGTGTTGGCGTCGGTGCCGAACCAGATCTCGCGCGTGGCGGGGTGAAAGTACATGTGCCGCACGGCGCCCGCGCCGCTGGCGATCTCCGTCGTCCCGATGAACTGCTCCGTGCGCGGGTCGAATCCCACGAAGCGGTTGGGACGGGAGCCGGTCTCCACCATCCACAGCCGGTCCCGGTCATCCACGGCCATGCCGTACGGCCGCGCGCCCGCGCCGCCGGGGAGCGCCCATTCGCGCACCTGGCGCGTTTGCGGGTCCATCCGGCCCAGCATCCCGCCGGCGTAATCCACGTACCACACGGCGCCGTCGCTGGTCAGCCCGATGCGGCGGGTGCGCGCGTTCTCGCGCGGGAGGGCGATCTCCTCCATCCGCATGGAGGTGGGGTCCACCACGGCCAGTTTGTTGGTGCCAAACAGGTTGAGCCACGCGCGCCCCTGCCCGTCGAGCACGATGCCATACGGGCGCGACCGCGGCGTGGCGGACGGGATGAGCCGCACCTCGCCGGTGGACGGCGACAGGCGGCCGACGAAGTTGCCGCCCTGCACGGTGAACCAGACGTCGCCGTTGGACGCCTGCACCAGCGTGTGCGGGTCGCGCGCGGCGCTGTCGGGCATGGCGAAGCGGCGCACCTGCCCGGTCGCGGGGTCCAGGCGGCCGATGTGGCCGTTGCCGTTGCCCGCGTACCAGATGGCGCCGTCCGCGCCCACGATCAGGTTGTGCGGCAGCGCGCGGTCCTCCAGCTCGTAGCGGCGAAACTCGCCGGAGCCGGGCTGCAGGTACGCCACGTAGTTGCCCGCCTGGCCCACGAACCACACGCGCCCGTCGCCGTCCACGTACGGGTCGCGCGGGCGGCTGTCGGCCCAGGGCACGGGCCACTCGCGAATGTCCAGCGTCTGCGCGGCTACATCCGCGGTGATGGCGGCCAGGGACAGGGGGAGCAGGGCGAGCGCACTCCGTAGCTTCATCGTCGCAGACCTCCGTGCGGGGTTCAAGGATTCGGAGGGATGACCGATGAGAGGTACATCGCGTTGGGCCTCCTGTCGAGTCCCGGGAGAGTCCACGCATCGATGACACGGTTCTGGACGGTGGATCCGGCCGAGCGAACCCTGGTTCCGCGCGAGCGCCCCCTCCGCTCGCTTATGCTCGCACCTCCCCCAAAAAACCCTGGGGGAGGTTGAACTGCGTCTCGAATTCC